>NZ_JAKMSO010000010.1:0-44690 GCF_025772685.1 Campylobacter sp. CNRCH_2015_1657
TTACAAAATAAAAAGATGGTTTTAGTATTTATTAAGTGGTAGAAAATCAGAAAAGTTATTTAGAAATTTTATTTAGTAGTAATACTTTAATTTAATATTTTTAATTAGCCATAGTTGATATTTTTGGTTTTTGATATAAAATATTAATTTTTGTAATGTATTGTATCTTTTTTATTTTTGGAGGATATATGAAAAAATTATTTTTAACTTTAACGCTTGGTTTTACAAGCTTATTGGCTAATGAAAAAATATTAAATATTTACGAAAGTCCCACTTGTGGATGTTGCGATCTTTGGGCTAATTATATGAAAGATAAAGGCTATAAAGTACAAATACACAAAAGTGAAGATTTTTTAAAAATAAAAGAAAAAATGAATATTCAGCCTATGTATCAAAGCTGTCATACTGGCGTGATTGATGACTATGCTATAGAAGGGCATGTTCCTGAAGATGCAGTTGCTTGGCTTTTGGAAAATAAGCCTGAGGATGTTATAGGTATTTCTGCTCCTGGTATGCCTCAAGGAAGTCCTGGAATGGAACAAGGTTATGAAGAAGAATATCCTGTAGTTTTGATGCTTAAAAATGGAGATTATAAAATTTATGGGATCTATAAAGGACATAATTTAATCAAGACAAACTAAGTAAAATTGCTTAGTTTATTTTGTATATTAAAGGTATTCTTATATGAAAAGTTTTTTCATATTGTGGAAAATTCTTAGATGCTATGCGTATAGTTTCTAAGGCACTATCATTTAATAGTTTATATTTTGATGGTTTTAATATTTTTAAGTTTAATAAGTTTTTATCCTTAGTCCATGTGAATTCTACTAAAATTTCACCACTCATCCGCATTTTTCGAGCTTGCCTAGGATAAATTAAAGCTTTATTTATAGCTTGCTTAACTTCTTTTAAAAGTTCATTATTATTAGTTAAAGATATACTTTCTTGAGAATTTATCAGGATGTTTTTTTCTTGAGATGTTATTTTTTGAGATGTTATTTTTTGAGATTTTATTTCCTCTTTTAATCGATTTGTTGCTTTAGTATCGGTTGAAGTATTTATTTTTTTAGGTTGAACGATAGGTTTTTCTTTTACTTGTTCTATTTTTTTTATTTTTTCTTGTTTAGATTGTTCGTTTTTTACTTTAGGAGAATCTTGTAAAAATTGTTTTATAGCTATATTAAATTTTTCTTCCTTTGTAGTGTTATGTTGTATATGTAAAAAATTCTTAGTATAAAGAAAAACAAAAAGTAAAGGTAAAAAGATAAATAAAGTAATGAAAAATGATTGATTTTTATGATTACTTATAAAAGTCTTCATCTTTTTTGCTCTGTTAAAATTTGAAAATTTTCATGATTTTTATTTTTTAAAATATCAATAATTTTTACAAAGCTTTCAAATTTTGCCTCTTTATCGCTTTTTAACTCTACTAAGGTTTTAGAATTTATAGTGTCAAATTTTTCTTTTATTTCTTCTATGGAAACTGTTTTTCCATCGATATAAAATTTATTTTCTTTATCGATTAAGATGCTTATTTTGTCTTTATTTTCACTTATGGAATTTGAATTTTCACTTTGAGGTAGATTGATTTTGATTTCACCATGTGCGATAAAAGTGGATATACTTAAAACAATGGCTAGTAAAACAAGCATTATATCTATAAAAGGAATAATATTTAAACTTTCATTTTTTGGTAATTTAAGCATTTTTATCCTTAAAAATACGATATGCATTACTCAAAGTTGATATTTTTCTAAGCAATCCATTATAAGCCATCAAAGAAGGGATGGCAACTAAAATTCCCAAAGCAGTAGCCTTTAAAGCCAGCGATAAGCCAATAACAATAGATTTTACATCAATATTTCCACTTGCTCCCATGTCGTAAAATGTAATCATAATCCCTACTACAGTTCCTAAAAGTCCTACATAAGGAGCGTTAGTGTAAATAATATAAAGCATGGTGATATTTTCACTAATTGCATCATCAAATTTTTCTTGGCATTGATAATCATTTAGTTTAATTTTTCTAAAAAATAAGATGCGTTCTATAGTGCACCATATAGCAATAAATGCCATTAACCCTAAAACAATAAATATAATTAAGTCAATATAAGTTTTTAAAAATTCCATACATCCTCGCTTTAAAAATTTTTGTGATTATATTACTAAAAATTAAATTTTTTATTAATAACAATTATCATAATTGATACAATAAATTTATTTTAAATTAATAATTATTATCATAATATTCCAGTTTTGAAAATTTTATTTATCATGAAAGGAAATAATGAAAAAACATTGTTTATCATTTTGTGTCGCTAGTTTTTTGATCTGCAATGCTTTATCACAAGAAGTTTTATTAGATAGCTCCATAGTAAGTGCTTCGGGTTTTTCTCAAGATATCAAAGAAGCCCCTGCTACTATAAATGTGATTGGTAAAAAAGATTTAGAAAGTAAGCCTTATAGGGATGTTGCCGAAGCTATTGCTGATATTCCTGGTGTAGATTTATTTGCTAGTAAGGGAAAAACTGGATCTTATAATATCACCATGAGAGGTATTACAGGATACACTTTAATTTTAATCGATGGACGGCGACAAGGGATAGGTGGAGAAGTAGGGCCTAATGGTTTTAATGAAATTTCAAATTCATTCTTACCGCCAATTTCTAGTATAGAAAGAATAGAAGTAATAAAAGGGCCAATGAGCACTTTATATGGTTCTGAAGCTTTGGGTGGTGTTGTAAATATCATCACAAAAAAAGTAAGTAACGAGTGGGAAACATCATTTAGTTTGGATAGTATTTTTAATGCACATAAAGAATGGGGTAATACTTATGGCGCAAGTATATATTCAAGTGGTCCATTGATGAATGATCGTTTGGGACTTACTTTGCGTTTTAGAGAATTTTATAGAGAGCAATCTAATGTTGAATTTAGTAATGGGAGTGGTCAAAGAGTGCAAGGTGATCAAGCACAAAGTCCTACAAAAGCAAGTAATTTTAATTTAGGAACTAGATTAAATTACTTAATAGATGATTATAATACTTTGATATTTGATATTGATTTTTCAAGAAATCATTATAATAATAAAAAAGGCCAACTCGGTACATTAACAAAACCAACAGATAAAAATGATGGCTCTTTAACAGGTGGTTATACAGATACCATGCAAGTAGATAAGTTGGTAACTTATTTAAGTCATGAGGGGGTATATGATGATTTTTCAATTACTTCTGCTTTGCAGTATAACCGTGTAAGTAATGATGGGCGTGAGGTAGTTGGCCAAGCAAATCAGCCATTTTTAGGGCAAAATAGAGATATAGTTGCTGAAGATATTATTGTAGATACAAGATCAGTTATTCCTTTAGGCCAAAGTCATATTTTAAGCGTGGGTGGTGAGTATAGACTTGAAAAAATGCAAGATAAAATCGCTAATCCTACGAATTTTGATCAATATTTATTAGCTTTTTTTGTAGAAGATGAATATAGCATAAGAGATGATTTGAGGTTTACTTTTGGCGCGAGGTATAATCATCATGAAATTTTTGGAAATAATATTTCTCCAAGAGCTTATTTGGTTTATAATCCCACTAGTGAGCTTACTTTAAAGGGCGGTGTTTCAACAGGCTTTAGAACTCCATATGCTAATAGATTGATAGCTGGTGCTTATAATTATAGTGGACAAGGTAAGTACCCTATGTATGGAAATCCGAATTTAAAAGAAGAAACATCGCTTAATTATGAATTAGCCGCTGTTTATAATAATGATTTGTTTTATATTTCAGCAACTGGCTTTTTAACAAATTTTAAAGATAAAATTTCTAGTCAAAAATTTAGTAAAGAAAGTATGATTTTGGGTATTGGAAAATGTGAAGCTGATACATGTTATCAAGCGATTAATCATGGCAAGGTTGAGTATAGAGGCATAGAACTTGGAGCTGGGGTTACTCCTGTAGAGCATTTAAATTTAGATTTAGCTTATACTTATCTTGATAGTGAAATTAAAGATGCGCAAGATAAAACTATGATAGGAAAACCAGAAATTGATAGTCTAAAACACAATATCATGCTAAAAGCAAGTTATAATATCTTTAGCAAATTCACTCCATGGATAAAAGGCGAATGGCAAATAGATCGTTATATGGGTGATACAAATATTAATAGAGAGTATTATCAAGATGTCTTTTTAGCTTCTATGGGTGTGCGTTATGATATCAATAAAAAATGGAATATTAATGCGGCAATTTATAATCTTTTTGATAAAAGTTTTACAAATGATTGGGAGTCCTATAAAAACAAAGGTGAAGATACTTGGGTAAATACTTATAATCGCATAGAAGAAGGAAGAAGAATTTATATTTCAATCAACGGCAGTTTTTAATTTTGTATAGTTGGGGAGCCAAAGAGCTTATTGAGAGCTTCTTTGGTTTCGTCTTTAGGATCGTATTTTTTAGCATCTTTTTTAAAATTTTCAAAATGTTCATTTAAATTCGGAGTACTTTTTATTTCTTGTTTTATAGGAGTTTTGAATATATCTTGTAATTTTTGGGTATCTATAGTTTCTATTTTTTGAATTTTAATTTGTGTTTTTTCTCCAAAAAGCTCATGAAGCAAGACTTTGATTAATTTAAAGCCATTGTTTAGGGTTTTTCTATCATCATCTTTAGCATGTGAGCTAATACTTAAAATATCATCTTCAAAAGAAATAAACTGCGTAGTTTTTTTGAAAACTTCAGCTAAATCATAATCTCTTTTGTAAATAGCTTTTAACAAACTTTCATAAGGATTAAGTTTTTCTTCTTTAATTGTTTGTATAGAAAGAATTTCTTGTTGTTTTGGGCTTGGTGTGTTATCTTGTTTTGGACTTTTACTGTAAATAGCCTCATCAATACTTTTTAGATAAGTTGCTTCTATAAGCATGAAAGCCATAACACAAAGTACAAAACTATCATCATCGCTAGAATTTAACATAGTCTTAGCACGCGAAAGAATTCTAAAAAATCTTTCGTAAATTAACATAGAAAAAAGATTGTTTTTGGCAAAAAATGCTTCTTTTAAAAAAAATATCATCTCATCAATGACATTGCTTGCCTCGTAATTTTCAAATTCTTTTAAAAACTCAAGAACTTTATCTTTATCGCTAGCTAAAATGGCTTGATAAAATTCTTCAATTTTAGATGGATCTAAAAAGCCTAGCATCGCAGTAATTTTTTGTGTTTGTATATGATTTTGACAATATACTATGGCTTGATCTAATAAAGTTAGAGTATCTCTTAAAGAACCGTTTCCACTTCTTGCTATGAGTTTTAAAGCTTCTTTTTCATAATTGATATTTTCTTTTTCTAAAATCCACTCAAGATGATTTAAGATATCGTGGATAGAAATTTGCTTAAATCTAAAATGCTGCGTTCTTGAAAGAACCGTAGCAGGAAGTTTTAAAGGGTCAGTTGTTGCTAGTATAAATTTTACATAGCTTGGTGGTTCTTCCAAGGTTTTAAGCAAGGCATTTGCTGCTTGTGGGGTAAGCATATGCACTTCATCGATAATAAAAATTTTAAACCTAGCTAAAGATGGAGCGTATTTAACTTGCTCGATAAGCTCTTGAATGTCTTCTAAGCTTCTATGGCTTGCAGCATCCATTTCTATAATGTCTATATTAGAGCCACTGAGTGAAGATAAGCATTGAGAACATTCTCCACAAGGATTAGCACTTGGTCCCTTTTCGCATACTAGAGCTCTTGAAAAAATTCTTGCACTTGAAGTTTTTCCACTTCCGCGTAATCCTGAAAATAAATAAGCATGCGCTAAGCGATTATTTTCAAGAGCATATTTTAAGCTTGTAGAAACAGTATTTTGCCCTACAAGCTCATTGAAATTTTTTGGTCTGTATTTAACAGCAAGAGCTTGGAGCATTACTACTCATTCATGATGGATAACAACTCTTCATTGCTTTTAGTTTTTAGCATTTTAGAGTATAAGAATTTTAAAGCTTCTATATCATCCATTTGTGAAATAGCTGATCTAATTGCCCAAATTTTTTGAAGTTTTTCAACACCTTGGAGTAATTCTTCTTTTCTAGTGCCTGATTTTATGATGTTAATTGCAGGGTAAATTCTTCTGTCTGAAATATTTCTATCAAGAACGATTTCGCTATTTCCTGTTCCTTTAAATTCTTCAAAAATCACTTCATCCATTCTTGAGCCTGTTTCTATCAAAGCAGTTGCTATGATGGTTAATGAGCCACCATGTTCTATATTTCTAGCTGCACCAAAAAAGCGCTTTGGCTTATGCAAGGCATTTGCATCAACCCCGCCACTTAAAACTTTACCACTGCTTGGTGTGGCAGTATTATAAGCTCTTGCTAATCTTGTAATAGAATCAAGTAATATAATGACATCTTTACCTGTTTCTACCATCCTTTTTGCTTTTTCTATAACAAGTTCAGCCACTCTAACATGATTATAGGCAGGTAAGTCAAAAGTAGAGCTAAAAACCTCGCCTTTGACACATCTTTGCATATCTGTAACTTCTTCAGGACGCTCATCTACTAAAAGTACAATCAAATGAGCCTCCGGATGATTTTTAGCAATAGCGGTAGCTAGTTCTTTCATTAACTCAGTTTTACCAGTTCTTGGAGGTGCTACGATTAAGCTTCTTTGACCTTTTCCTATAGGGGCAAATAAATCAAGCATTCTGCCTGTTAATTTTAAAGGATCATATTCTAATTTGATTTTTTCAGTTGGAAAAATTGGAGTAAGATTGTCAAATAAAGGTCTTTCTCTAGCTTCTTTTAATGGAAGATAGTTGATTGCTTCAATTTTTAATAAAGCATAGTATTTTTCTTGATCTTTTGGCTCTCTAACTTGACCAGTAACTATATCTCCTACACGCAGAGCAAATTTGCGAATTTGTGAGTTTGATACATAAGCATCATTTACACTATCGCTTAAATTTGAGTCCATTCCACGCAAGAATCCATAACCTTCAGGCGAAATTTCTAAAATTCCTGTAAAGAGTATAAAGCCACCTTTTTTGGTTTGTGCTTTTAGAATTTCAAAAATAAGATCTTGTCTTCTAAATTCTCTTGGATTTTCTATTTCTGCTTCATTTGCTATTTTTACTAAGCTTTCTAAATCAAGCAACTTTAAATCTTCTATTTTATAACCTTCAACAGGAATGTGTGTTCTTTGGTGTTGTTTCTTTTCTTTTGTATTTTCCATATATCCTCATAAAATGTAGAAAATGTAGTTTTTGTTTTAGTTTATTCAAAAAAGATTTTATTAAAAAAAATACTTTTTTGTCAAATTTTGGAAATTATAATATAGCTTTGTAAATAATTTTTAAAATTGAAAGTTTGAAAAAATGATAAAATATTGTAAAAACTTATAAAGAAAGTATAAAATGAGATGTAAGCATTGCCAATTAAGCTTTAAACAAGAACAAATGATAGAAAAAAATGGAAATTATTTTTGTTGTAAAGGCTGTGAAAGTGTATATGAAATTTTACAAGAGAATAATTTGGAGGAATTTTATGAAAAACTTGGTAATCAAACTTTAACCCCAGTAACAATAGAATATAGTATTAAAGACTATGAAAAATACATACAAAAAACAAAAGAAGGCTTTAGTGAGGTTTTTTTACTGATAGAAGAAATTCATTGTGCAGCCTGTGTTTGGCTTAATGAAAAAATTCTCATTAAAAGTGAAGGAGTGATAGAGGTTGATATTAATTCTATTACTCATAAAGCTAGAATTGTTTTTGATGAAAAAAGTATTAATCTAGTAAAAATTATCCAAAATATAGAAAGTATAGGCTATAAAGCTAGTGTGTATTTACCTACAAAAAATGAACAAAGAGCAACTCAAACCAAAAGAGATTTTTATGCGAAATTAATAGTTGCTATAGCTTGCGTAATGAATATCATGTGGATATCTGTAGCTAAATATGCTGGGTTTTTTAGTGGTATGGAAGCTGATATTAAAGATATTTTACATTTTGCTGAATTTTTACTTTGTACTCCTGTACTTTTTTACACAGGCTCGATTTTTTATAAAAATGCCTATTATGCTTTGAAATTTAAAAGTGTTAATATGGATACTCTAGTAATTGGTGGAGCAAGTCTAGCTTATATATATTCAGTGTGGGCAATGTTCTCAAGAGCTTCACAGGTATATTTTGACTCTGTGGCGATGATTATTTGTTTTGTTTTTATAGGAAAGTATTTAGAGCTTTTAAGTAAGAAAAAAGCCCTTGATACGCTCGATCATTTGAGGTCATTTTTAGGTAATGAAGTAAGGGTGTTAAAAAATGAAAAAATAGAAAATATCGATGTAGAAGAGGTGCAAATAGGAGATATTATAGAGTTAAAAGAAGGCGATAGGGTTTTAATAGATGGAGTGTGTATTAGCGGTAATATTAGTTTAGATATGTCTAGTTTAAGCGGAGAGAGCTTACCACTTGATGTGCAAAAAGATGATATGATTTATTCTGCTTCTTTAGTTTTAAGCGGGAATGCTTTATATAAGACAAATGCTCTTTATAAGGATTCTAAATTAGCTAGGATTATTGATTTACTTGAAAATTCAAGTGCTAAAAAAGCCAAAATAGAAAAAATGGTGCAACAGGTAAGTAAGTATTTTTCGCCTATTATTTTAATTTGTGCTTTGTTGTGCTTTGTTTTTACTTTTTTTGTACTAAATTTAGGTTTTGAAGAAGCCATGATACGCATGGTTTCTGTGCTAATCATAGCTTGTCCATGCGCTTTGGCTTTAGCTACACCGGTGAGTTCTTTAGTAGCAATTAGTGCTGGTTTGAAGGAAAAAATTTTATTTAAAGAAGCAGGCGTTGTGGAGGATTTGAGCAAGTGTAATGTGACTGTATTTGATAAAACAGGGGTTTTAACAAAGGCTAGTTTGGAAGTTAAAAAAAGCTTTTTAGATGAAAGGTTGGATAAAAATGAATTATTAAATTTCTTACATTTAACTAACCACCCAGTGGCTAAAAGTATTTTAAAATTTTTAGATAGAAAAATAGATAGTAGAATAGAATTTGAAAAAGTTCAAAATTTTCAAGCAAGAGGCTATAAAGCCTTTTTAGGCAAAGATGAATTTTTGGGAGGGAATGAGAAATTTTTCAAAGAAAATCATATGCAAGTACAAGAATTTCAAACTACGCATTTTATATTTGCTAAAAATAAAACTATATTAGCAGTTTTTGAATTAGAAGATAGTATGAGAGAAAGCTCTGAAGAGTTGATTGAATTTATGAAAGAATGTAAAATGCAAATTTATATATTAAGTGGCGATAATTTAAATGCTGTGAGTAAGGTGGCTGAAAAATTAAAAATAAATAATTTCAAAGCCTCATGCATGCCAGAAGATAAGATGCAAACAATAGCTAGGTTAAATCAAACAGGTAAGGTTTTAATGGTAGGAGATGGGGTAAATGATACTTTAGCACTTTCTTATGCAGGTGTTGGGGTTTCTTTAAAAGAAGGTTCTGAGCTTGCTATGGAAAATAGTGATATTATATTGTTAAAAAACGACTTAAAAAGCTTGCAAAAGGCTATACAAATAGCTAAAAAAACTTATCAAATTATTAAACAAAATTTAGCTTTTTCTTTATTTTATAATGCCTTGAGTATGCCTTTAGCTTTTTTTGGTTTGATTAATCCTTTAATTGCAGCTTTATCAATGTCTTTTAGTAGTATAATAGTTATTTTAAATGCTTTAAGGATTAAAAAATGAATGGTGTTTTAATGATGATGATAGGTGTTTCTATGGTTGCTTTATTTTTGGCAATTTGTGCTTTACTTTGGGGGATCAAAAATAAGCAATTTGACGATGATTATAAATTTACTATTTTAAATGATAGCGAAGAAGCTTTAAACGATGCAGTGATTTTGGAAAAAAGAAAAAAAGAAGCTTTGGAAAAGAAAAATCAAGAAAAACAGCCATAAAGGCTGTCAAATTATTTTTTTAAGCTCTCGATGTATTCTTCAATTGCTTTAAAATCTGCTTCTGTTAAACCTTTAAGGTTAATCTTCATGATTGCACCTTGGCCATAAGCATTTCTTTTACCTGCTGCATAATCTTTCATGTATTGTAATCTTTCAGCTGCAGTTAAAGTATTTAAAGCAGGAACTTTGTTAAGATAAACTTTATCTGCTTTAGCACCATGACATACTGCACATTTTTTATAAAGTGTAGCACCATCCGCAGCAAAAGCTGAAACACTAAGACATGCCAAAGCTGATAAAACAAGTAGCTTTTTCATTGTATCACTCCTATATAAATTGAAAATAAAATGTTTTTAATTATATGCTTTTTTTATTTAAAGTCGCTTAAAAAACTTTTTTACTTGATAAATTATAAAATCTTAAAAAAAATTCATTATAATTTTTTTATGAAAACAAAGGCGTTATTTTTAGATAGAGATGGGATTGTTAATATAGATAAAAAATATGTTCATAAGATTAGTGATTTTGAATTTTGTGATGGTATTTTTGAACTTTGTGAATTTTTTCAAAAGCAAAATTTTTTAATTTTTATAGCTACTAATCAATCAGGTATTGCAAGGGCTTATTATAATGAAAAAGATTTTGAAATTTTAAGCTCATATATGCTAGGTGAGTTTTTGAAAAAAGGCATTAAAATAGAAAAAATTTATCACTGCCCTCATTTAGAAAATTGTGAATGCCGTAAGCCAAAACCTGGCATGCTTTTAAAAGCACAAAAAGAATTTAATATAGATTTTTCACAATCTTTTTTTATAGGAGATAATTTAAGTGACATGCAAGCTGGAATTAATGCTGGTATAAAAAATCTATTTTTGATTAATGAAAATTATAATGATGATAAAAACTATAAGGTCTTTAAAAATTTAAAAGAACTTTTGTATTATTTAAAGGATAGGAAATGAAAATTGTGATAACAGGTGGAGCAGGTTTTATAGGATCTGCTCTTGCTCTAGAACTTCAGGATAAACATGAGGTTTTGATTGTGGATAAAATGCGATCAAGTGCTACTTTTGAAAATGGAAATTTAGAAAGTTTTGGTCATTTTAAGAATATTTTAGATTTTGAAGGTGAGCTTTATGTGGGCGATATTAATGATGAAAAAACTTTAAAAGTTATAAAAGCTTTTAAACCTGATGTGATCTTTCATAAGGCTGCAATTTCAGATACAACTGTTTATGATCAAAACAAAGTTTTAAAGACCAATTTAAACACTTTTAAAGATTTTATAGAACTTGCTTTGGAACTTAATGCGAAATTAATCTATGCAAGTTCAGCTTCAGTTTATGGAGATGCTCCAAGTCCGCAAACTGTAAATTTAAGTGAAGCCCCTAAAAACCCTTATGCATTTTCAAAATTAATGATGGATAAATTAGCAAAAAAATATTTTGATAAAATGCATATAGTTGGGCTTAGATATTTTAATGTGTATGGCAAGGGAGAATTTTTTAAAAATAGCACTGCTTCTATGATTTTGCAATTTGGACATCAAATTTTAGCGGGTAAAAGTCCGCGTTTGTTTGAAGGAAGTGATCAAATTTATCGTGATTTTGTGTATATTAAAGATGTTGTGAGTGCAAATTTACAAGCTTTAGAAGCAAAAAGTGGAATTTATAATGTAGCTACAGGTAAAGCAAGAACTTTTCAAGATATAGTAGATATTTTGCAAAAAGAATTAAACACTAATTATCCTTGTGAGTATATTCCTAATCCTTACAAAAATGCTTATCAATTCCATACTCAAGCAAAATTAGATGAGAGTTTTTCATATAAAGCTAAATTTAGTCTTGAAGAGGGTGTAAAAGATTATTTAGATGAGATCAAGAGGCTTTATGAAAAGGAAGTAAATGTTTGATTTTTTAAGTTCTAAAAAGCCAAAAATTTTAGTTGTCGGGGATTTTATGGTGGATCATTATATATGGTGTGATTGCACTAGAATTTCTCCAGAAGCTCCTGTAATGGTGATGAAATCACAAAAAGAAGATAAAAGACTAGGTGGAGCTGGTAATGTATATGCAAATTTAAAAAGTCTTGGCGCTGAGGTTTTTGCTCTAGGACTTGTGGGTGATGATGAGAGCGGGAGGTTTTTAAAAGAGAATTTAAATGCAAAATTATTAGTAGAAAAGGATAGAAAAACTCCTCTTAAGAGTAGGATTTTATCACATTCTCAGCAAGTTTTAAGACTTGATGATGAGAATGATTTTAACACTAAATTAGAAGATGAAATTATTCAAGAGTATAAAAAAATCGCAAAAGATTATGACGCGATTATTTTGAGTGATTATGCTAAAGGAGTTTTAACTTCAAAAGTAACAAAATCTTTGATAGAGCATGCAAATACTTTAAATTTACCTATTTTGATTGATCCAAAAGGAAGCGATTTTAGCAAATATCAAAATGCAACCTTGTTAACTCCAAATAAAAAAGAAGCTATTCAAGCTTTAGGTGTAGAAAAAATTGATAATTTGGAAAAAGCTTTAAAAAAATTAAAAGATGATTTGAATTTAGCTTATTCTATTATAACTTTATCCGAAGAAGGAATAGCACTTTTTGATGAGAAATTACATATTATTCCCGCAAAAGCCTTGGAAGTTTATGATGTAACAGGAGCTGGAGATAGTGTTATAGCTATGCTTGCTTATGCTTTAGCCTTAAAAGTTGATATTGTAAAAGCATGTGAGTTAGCAAATGATGCAGCAGCTGTTGTGGTAGCAAAAGTAGGAAGTGTGAGTGTAAGTTTAGAAGAGATTAAAAATCTAAAAAAAGCTTCTTTTGAAGATAAAATTAAAAGCAAAGAAGAGCTTGTGAAGTTGATACAAAATCAAAAAGTAGTTTTTACCAATGGATGTTTTGATATTATGCATTATGGTCATATAAAATACCTTGAAAAAGCTAAAAAACTAGGAGATATCTTAGTTGTAGGTTTAAATTCAGATGAAAGCGTAAAAAGACTAAAAGGAAACTCAAGACCTATAAATTTAGAATTCCAACGCGCATGTATGCTTGCGAGTATGTATTTTGTAGATTATGTAGTGATTTTTAATGATGATACTCCTTATGAACTGATAGAGTTTTTAAAGCCTGATGTGCTAGTTAAAGGAGCTGATTATAAAGGCAAGGAAGTAGTGGGTTCAAATTTAGTAAAAAAAGTAGAATTAATTGACTTTGAAGATGGATTTAGTACTACTAATATAATTAATAGGATTGCAAATGATAAATAAAATTGAAAAGGAATTTATTCAACATCAAAAAACTTTAGAGCAAAGTTTGAATTTAAAAGAGCAAATTGCTACGGTTGCTCAAGAATTAAAAGTGTGCTTGAAAAGTGGTGGGAAAATTTTAATTTGTGGAAATGGTGGAAGTGCTGCAGATAGCCAACATTTTGCAGCTGAACTTAGTGGAAGATATAAAAAAGAAAGAAAGGCTTTAGCTGCTATTGCTCTAAGCACTGATACTTCTGCTTTAAGTGCTATAGGAAATGACTATGGTTTTGAATTTGTTTTTTCAAGACAAGTTGAAGCTTTAGCTAGCAATAATGATGTATTGATTGGAATTTCTACTAGTGGAAAAAGCCCAAATGTGATCAAAGCTTTTGAAAAGGCCAAAGAAATTGGCACTAAATGTATAGGGCTTAGTGGGAAAGGTGGTGGAGCGATGAATGCATTATGTGAGCATAATATAGTCGTCCCAAGTGATGATACGGCTAGAATTCAAGAAATGCATATTTTAATCATACACTGCTTATGTGATTTGATAGAAGAAGAATATTAAGTTTGGGTTATTTTCCCAAACTTAAATAATATTCAATTTGATCTTTTTGTAAAATTCTAATTAAATTTGTACTTCCTGCAACACCTACTGGAAATCCTGCAGTAAGAGTGTAAACCCCATCTTTTTTCATAAGGCCTTTTTCAACTCCAAGTTTTACAGAATTGCTTAAAAGTTCTGTTAAATTTTCATGCTTTTCTATCAATATAGCAGGTTGAACTCCCCAAACTATACTTAAAAAATTTAAAGCTTTTTTAGAATGAGTAATAGCTATGATATCCATTTTTGGACGATATCTTGCTGTTTTAACTGCAGAAGCACCACTGCTTGTAATGGTAAAAATTGCATTTGCATTTAAATCAGTTGCTAGTTGTGTGCTTGATTTGGCAATGATATCAGTTTCGTTAAAACATTTAAAATTTTCAAATTTTTCATAAGGATAGTTTTTTTCTGTTTCTATAATGGTTTGAGTCATAATATCAACCGCATTTGCCGGATCAATCCCCACTGCACTTTCTTCACTAAGCATAACCGCATCAGTGCCATCAAGTACAGCATTAGCAACATCTGAAATTTCAGCTCTTGTGGCAGTTTTTGATTTTGCAAGCGAAAAAAGCATTTGAGTAGCAGTGATTACAGGTTTATTGGCCTCATTAGCTTTTTTAATGATGAGTTTTTGTATATTCGGCACTCTATAATAAGGCACTTCAATGCCTAAATCTCCTCTTGCCACCATTATACCATCGCTGCTATTTATAATTTCATCGATATTTTCAACAGCATCAAATTTTTCTATTTTTGCAAAAATAGCAATTTTGGCATTATTTTCATCAAGTATTTTTTTAACTTCATCAATATCATGAGCATTTTGCACAAAAGATATAGCTAAAAAATCAACATCGTTTTTAATGCCCCATGCAAGATCGTCTTTATCTTTTTGAGTTATAACATCGATATTGATTTTTGTATTTGGAAAATTAATTCCTTTATTTGAACTAAGCACCCCGCTATTTTCTACTTGGGTTTGGATAAAATCTTTTTCAACTTGTATAACTTTAGTTTTAATAGAGCCATCACAAAGATAGATGTATTCTCCCACTTTTAGCATAGAAAGAATTTCGGGATGATTAATACAGACTTTATAATGTTCATTAGAAAGTTTTTCGCCTTCAAAAGTATCTTTGTAGAAGTCTAGTCTATCTCCACTTTTTAGCTCAAAAGCTTCTGGAATTTTTAAGGTTCTAATTTTTGGCCCGCTAATATCTTGTAAAATTCCAATCCTTGCATTAAGTTCAGCTGCTACTTTTCTAATGGTGGCTAGGTTTTGACTATGATATTCATGAGTTCCATGTGAGAAATTTAAGCGAAAAACATTCACTCCATTAATAATCATTTGTCTTATTGTAGTTTCATTTTCACTTGCTGGTCCAATTGTTGCGACTATTTTTGTTTTTTTTAACATTTCCTATCCTTTTTATAGCAGTTCGCTAGTAAATAAATCTTCATTAAAATTAGCACCCAAGTATTGACAAATAAGTTTTGCATCTCTATAACCATTACCAAGACAACTCGTAGCACCTGGGCTTGGTGTCATATTAAAAATTATACCCGGAATTTCAGTGATGCTAGCCTCTCCAAGCATTAATTCTCCTGCTTTTTTATCAAGCACTTGAGGTCGCACTCCTCCAAAATTTTTAGCATAGTAAATATCATCTGTTTTTAAACTAGGAACTATTTTTTTAGCATCTTTTACAAAAAGTTTTTTGTTGATATAAGGAATTTCAAATAAATAATTATAAAGAATATAATTTCTAATAGTAGAATCTTTAAAAAGATTAAAACAAATTTTAATTACATTCATATCAAGATTAAGTGTTTTGAAAAATTCAGGTAAAGATTTAAAGCCATGGTATCTTTCTAGCATAGGAATAACTAAAGCAGTAGGACCAAAACGGGTGTTCATGTTAGTTAGTAAATCAGGATCGCCATGTAATGCAGCAAATGGGAGTTTTGGATTTTGCACCATATAAACCTTACCATTTAAAATTTTTCTTTTTGCCATGTAAAAACTTCCTGCAACAGGAAAGCAAGATTTGTCTAAACCTATACCCATTTTATGTGCTAAAAATAACGAGTGTGCGCCTGCATTGACGATAATGGATTTTGCACTATATTCTTTAAAATCTCTTGTTTTTATATAAAAAATATCATCTTTTTTTTCTATAAACACAACTTCTTGATTGTAAGCAACATGAGTATCTTTACCTTGTTTGCAAGCTTGCTCTATGAGATTTTGACTCATAAGTCCAAAATCTACTGTGGTATAAATTTCACCTTCTTCTACACCCATAGCTACTATATTATCCGCCCTATCATTGACACCATCTTCACCTAAAACAACATTTGGTTCTATTTGTTTGATTTCATTTTTTGTGTAAAATTTAATATAAGGATATAATTCTTTAAATTCTTCATATCTATTTTTCATATATTCACATTCTTTTTCCCCAACTGCAAGTGCAAGTTTTTGGTGTGAATACATGAATTTATTTTGTGCATTTTGCAAGAGCCCATATTTTACAATCATATCTGCTGTTTTTTTAACTTTTTTTGCTTTTTCCAAGGTATAGTTAGTTTCTATATCACCGCAGTGGATGGTTTGTGAATTACTTGTGCTATGACTATTTAATGTTGCAGCGTTATTGTATTTTTCTAATAATGCAATACTTTTAATATCAGTATATCTTGCTAATTCGTAAAATGCTGCAGCACCAGAAATCCCACCGCCAATTACCACGGCGTCAAAGTGTTTTCGATCCATTATCATCAATTCCTTTTGTGTATGTTTGATTTTGCTAATAATATCAAAATATAGTTGTTTTGAGTTTAAATAAAGCTTATAATTGAAAAGCCAAAGATATGGTTAATCTTTTAAAGTATAAAATTTTCACAAACAGCTTTTTTCATACCTCTAAAAATCAAAAATTTATCATAAATTGCATAATCAAAAAAATTTGCAAGAAATTGCCCATCGCCACCTGTAAAATATAACTTTTTATCATATGCACTATCTTTTATAAGTAAATATATACTTTTAAAAACTCCATAACTTAAGGCATCAATAGTTCTTTGGGGAAAGGCATCAAAGTTTATTTGAGTGTTAAGTTCGTGTTTTAAGCGAGAAGAAATACTAGCAAAAGATTTTTTGTAGCTTTCAATACCAGGCAGGATAAATCCTCCAAGATGGATTGAATTTGAAACAATATCCACAGTTATTGCAGAGCCAGCATCAACTACTACCCCATCTTCTATGGTATAGCAAGCTGCTATTCTATCAACTCCTAAATTCTTATAAATAGTATCAAAATTAAAATATGGAGCAAGGTTAATAAATAAAGGATTTTGCTTTAATCTTTGCTCTAAATTTGGATTAACATTGATGTAAAACACTTTTTGTGTCGGCTCATACTGTAAAAATTGTTCTATGCTCATAGAATGAAATTTTTGCTCATTTAAAAAACTTGCAGTTGTATTACCAATATCACACAAAAGCATAACTTTGAATTCCTTTGGTGAATAAATATTCTTTTGCTTTTGAGCAAATTAGAGACTGATGAAAAATAAAATGATTTTTAAATTTTAAATTTAAAATTTGACTTATGTTTTGAAAAATATTTTCAAATTCTAAACCATCTTTTTTTAAAATCTTACTTTTTGCAAAAGAAAATAAAAATAAACAATATTGTTTTTTTGTATTTTCTCCATAAAAGCAAATTAGTTTTTTCTTTTTGCTAAAAGCATGGATATCCAAAGAATTAATATTTTTTAAAATAATTCCATGTTTAATAAGAATATCGCTTAGTTCTTGATTCATTTTAATTTAATTGTAAAACTTTATTGTGATAGAAAAATTTACCATTAGCCATAAAACTTTTTTTATCAATAGCTTCATTTAATTTATATACGGTAAAATCTTTCAGATTTGTATTTAATTTAATTAAATAGCCAGTTTTTTCAAATATATACAAAGAATCATTATATAATGTGCTTTTGGAAAATAAAGCAAATTGAAATTTTATTTCATCAATTTTTCTAAGATTATAATCATTTTTGATAACTCTTCCATCTTTTGTTAATATAAAAATTTCTTTATCATTAATATTTACCTCTTTAATGTTTTCGTTTAAGTATAAAGTTCTATTTGGTGTTACAACGATGATTTTTTGTGCTGTTGCGGCAACCATTGTATCGTTTTTAACATGAAGATAGATGATATTGTTAAAAAATTCTTCACTACTTACTAAAATTTCTTTACTAACTTTTAGTGTACTTTTGTTAAGTATGGCTAATTTTCCATTAAGCATAGGGTATATGATAATGGTATTTAAAAAATAAGGATTAGCATAGCGACTATCTTGAGCATAAGCAGTGCCTAAATTTTGTAGCATTCTTATACCAAGATTTTTATTAGCATACACTAAAGTATTACTTGCTAAAATCAAAGCTATATCATCCCCGTCTACATTAGCACTTACTACACTTTCGTTAAATTTATGAGAAAATAATTCTTCACCTTGTAAATTTAAAATTTTAAAATTCCCATCATTATCAGCTATAAGAATTTCTTCTTGACGGATATTTAAAATATTATAGTTTTTATCTATTTTTAAAGCAGTAATATTTCCTTTATTGTCTATGAAAGTATTATTATTTAACTGAGCAATGTTGTTGTTAAAATTAACTATTTTTCCATTAATATTTTTAGAATTATAAGGAAGTTGTTCTAATTGTGTTGGTTGATAGTATTCCCTTTTAGTGCCACAAGCACTAAAAAATATTAAAGTAATAATAAATAAATAAAAATGCTTCATTTTATTCCTTGATAGTGTTTTAAGCTTGTGATGATTTGCCATAAAGGAGAATTTATAGGTATTTTATTAAATTCAACATCTGCGTTTTTAAAATCATTTTGTTTTAAAAATTCAAAACCTATTAATAGAGTATTATAATCTTTTAGAAAATCTGATTTTTGATTATTTTGGGCAAGCACTATTTGTTTTAACAAAGGATCTATATTAAGACTCAAGGTTTGATTAAGATCTTGATTATTTTGACCCATAATATATATGGTGTATAAATTTGCATTTTTTTGCTTTAATTCCTCAATTAATTTTTGATCTGAAGGATTTTTTAACAGATTATTAAAAATGATATTACTTTCTTGGATATTTTTTTCTTGTTTTATATTATAAATATAACTTCCACTAAAATAAAGAACTAAAAGAGTAATAAGAGCAATAAAATAATATTTGTATTTTCTTATAAAGCGTTCTGATTTGATAAAATTTTCCATCATTTGCTCTTGAGAGCTTAATTCTTCTTTTACTGCTTTCAAATTTTCTTTTAAAGCCATATTTTTCCTTTATTAATATAAAAAATGTTATTTTGTAATTTTAAAGTCTATAATTGTAACATATAAAAATGAAAAAATAAATTATTTTATGTTATAATTTTCAATCTAAACCAAAGAGTTTTATAAAATTAAAATTAAGGTAAATGATGCAAATTGATGATAAATTATTAACTAAACTTGAAAAGCTAAGTGCTCTAAAAATAGCAGATGAAAAAAGACAAGAATTAGAAGAACAATTAAGTCAAATTGTTAATTTTGTAGAAAAATTAGATGAATTAAAACTTGATGATATAGAAGCCATGACTAGCACAACAAATGGTGGAACCTTATTGAGAAATGATGAGAGTAAAAAATCTGATGTGATAGATACGATAAGTAAGCATGCTCCAAATTCTCAAGATGGATTTTTTATAGTCCCTAAAATAATTGAATAAAATATTTGGAGTTTAGCGTAGATGGAAAATTTTTCGTGGTTTGATGTTTTTGTTTTAGGTTTGACTGTAATTTTAGGCTTAAAAGGCTTGGTAAGTGGCTTATTTAAAGAAATTTTTGGTTTATTGGGTATAGTTGGTGGGGTTTTACTTGCTTCAAGATATGCTAAAGAGGTAGCAGAGATTATCAATAATAATTTTTATGCAATTGAAAATGAAAACCTTGCTATTTTTGCAGGTTTTTTAGTTTTGTTAATCGTGATATGGATAGCATGTATGGCCTTGGGAAATATATTATCAAAAATGTTTAGCATGAGTGGTCTTGGTTTTATAGATCGTATAGGTGGATTTTTATTTGGAAGTGCTAAAATATTTTTAATTTTTGCAATTTTAGTTGCTTGTATTAATAATATAGAATTTTTAAATTCAAGTTTAGAAAAATATGCAAACAATAGTCATACTTTAAATTTACTTAGAAAAACAGGTGAATTTATAATGAATACTGATTTTACTCAAAATAGTTTAGAAAAAATAGAAGAAAGAATTAAAGATTCTAATATAAGTCTAAATTCGGAGGTAAATAATGCAAATTGAAAATATAGAATATGATGTTTTACTTGAGCGCTTTAAGAAGACACTTAAGGATAATGGCTTAAAATATACCAAACAAAGAGAAGTGCTTTTGAAAACTTTATATAATAGTGATATGCATTATACCCCAGAAAGTTTGTATGTGGAAATCAAGCAAAAAAATCCTGAATTAAATGTAGGAATTGCTACAGTTTATAGAACTTTAAATTTATTAGAAGAATCGGGCATGGCTACTTCTATATCTTTTGGAGCTTCAGGGAAGAAATTTGAACTTGCAAATAAACCTCATCATGATCATTTAATTTGTAAAAGTTGTGGAGAAATAGTTGAATTTGAAAATTCTATTATTGAGCAGCAACAAATGTTAATAGCAAAAGAATATAATTTTAAATTAACAGGGCATTTAATGCAACTTTATGGGTTATGTCCGCAATGTAGTAAAAAATAAAGGTAAAATTAATGTTTGATAATATTTTAGAACAACAAAAAATTCAAAAAGCACAAGAATTAAAAAAGCTAGGAATTAATCCATATCCACATTTTTTGAAAAAAGAAATGAGTATAGTTGAATATAAAAATAAATTTACATACATTAAAGATACGGAAAATCAGCGTGATGAAAAAGTATATGGAGTGTTAGCAGGAAGATTAAAACTTCTTAGAATAGCTGGTAAATCGGTATTTGCCAATATAGAAGATGAGCAAGATAATATTCAAATTTATTTTAATCAAAATATTTTAGGGGAAGAATACTTTGCTATTTTAAAAAAATATCTTGAAGTAGGGGATATTGTTTTGGTTAAAGGTTTTCCTTTTATGACTAAAACAGGAGAATTTAGTCTTCATGTTGAGCAAATTCAAATAGCTACAAAAGCCATAGTGCCTTTACCGGAAAAATATCATGGGCTTACTGACATTGAGCAAAGATATAGAAAAAGATACCTTGATATGATCATGAATAGTGAAGTAAGAAAAGATTTTATTTTGCGTTCTAAAATTGTTTCTTACATTAGATCTTTTTTTGATAATAAAGGATTTTTAGAGGTTGAAACACCAATGATGCATCCTATTGCAGGAGGAGCAAATGCAAAGCCTTTTGTGACTTATCATAATGCTTTAGGTGTGGAAAGATTTTTAAGAATTGCTCCAGAATTATATCTAAAGCGTTTGATTGTAGGTGGTTTTGAGGCAGTTTATGAGATTAATAGATGTTTTAGAAATGAAGGAATGGATTTAACACATAATCCTGAATTTACTACAATCGAGTTTTATTGGGCTTATCATAATTATCATGATTTGATGGATTTAACAGAAGAGCTTTTTGCTATGCTTTTGGATAAATTAAATTTAGATAAAAAACTCGAATTTGATGAAAAAATAATTGATTTTTCTAAACCATTTGAAAGAATTACTTATAAAGATGCTTTGAAAAAATATGGCGGTTTAGATGATGAGCTTATTAATAATAAAGAATTAATTTTAGAAAAATTAAAAAAAGATGGTTTTGAAGCCAATGAAAAATTGGAATTAGGTCATTTGCAAGCTGAACTTTTTGATAATTATGTTGAAGATAAGTTGATTAATCCCACTTTTGTAATAGATTTTCCTATTTCTATAAGTCCTTTGTCTAGAAGAAGTGATAAGGATAAGGATATTGCTGAAAGATTTGAATTGTTTATCGCGGGTAGAGAGATTGCTAATGGATTTAATGAGCTTAATGATCCGCTAGATCAATATGAGAGATTCTTAAAGCAAATTGAAGCTAAAAATGCAGGTGATGAGGAAGCATGTGAAATGGATGAAGATTTTGTTAATGCATTGGGCTATGCTATGGCACCAACTGCAGGTGAAGGTATAGGAATAGATAGGCTAGTCATGCTTTTAATTAATAAAAAATCAATTCGTGATGTAGTGCTTTTCCCAGCTATGAGGCCACTTAAAAATGAGGTAAAAGGAGAGTAAATGTTGGAAAATTTTGATAAAGAAATTTTTGATTTAACCCAAAAGGAGTTAGCAAGACAATGTGATGGTCTTGAAATGATAGCGAGTGAGAATTTCACTATACCAGAAGTAATGGAAGTAATGGGGAGTATTTTAACAAATAAATATGCAGAAGGCTATCCTGGTAAAAGATATTATGGTGGATGTGAATTTGTAGATGAAATTGAGACAATTGCTATAGAAAGATGTAAAAAACTTTTTAATTGTAATTTTGCCAATGTGCAGCCTAATTCAGGTTCTCAAGCAAATCAAGGTGTATACATGGCATTGTTAAATCCTGGTGATAGAATTTTGGGTATGGATTTAAGTCACGGAGGACATTTAACTCACGGTTCTAAAGTAAGTTCTTCTGGAAAAGTTTATGAAAGTTTTTTTTATGGGGTAGAGCTTGATGGGAGAATTAATTATGATAAAGTTAGAGAGATAGCAAAAGAAGTTAAGCCAAAACTTATTGTTTGTGGTGCTAGTGCTTATCCTAGAGTGATTGATTTTGCTAAATTTAGAGAAATAGCAGATGAGGTTGGCGCATATTTATTTGCTGATGTTGCGCATATTGCAGGATTGGTTGTAGCAGGTGAGCATCCTAGCCCGTTTCCCTATGCTCATGTTGTAAGCTCTACAACACATAAAACTTTAAGAGGTCCAAGAGGCGGGATTATTATGAGTAACGATGAAGAAATTGCCAAAAAAATCAATTCTGCAATTTTTCCGGGTATTCAAGGTGGTCCATTAATGCATGTAATTGCCGCCAAAGCTGTTGGATTTAAATATAACTTAAGTGATGAGTGGAAAATTTATGCTAAGCAAATCATTAAAAATACTGCTACCTTGGCTCAAGTTCTAATAGATAGAAAATATGATTTAGTTAGCGGTGGTACTGATAATCATTTAATTTTATTAAGCTTTTTAAATAAAGATTTTAGTGGTAAAGATGCAGATTTAGCTTTAGAAAGAGCAGGTATTACAGCAAATAAAAATACGGTTCCAGGGGAAACTAGAAGTCCATTTGTAACGAGTGGTTTAAGACTTGGAACAGCAGCTTTAACAGCAAGAGGTTTTAAAGAGGAGCAAATTGCTATTGTTGCAAATTATATAGCTGATATTTTAGATGATATACAAAATACAAAACTACAAGAAGAGATTAAAGTTAAACTGAAAAATTTGGCAAGTAATTTTATTATTTATGAAAGGGCTTTATTTTGATTACAACTATGGATTTGGCTTTAATTAAAATGGTTACAAGCCATTATTATATTAAGCGTAATGCTATAATTAACAAATATGAGCATAAAGGTAGAATTTTTTTTGATAAATTCGAAAAAGTAAATGCTCCTTTGACAGCTAATGTTATACAAGAACATATGGAAAAAAAGATTATTGTAGCACACTCTTTGATTAATAGTTTTGATAAGGTTGAAAATATTGTATTTGATTACAATGGTTTTAACGCAGAGCGTTTTTGGCATAGAGCACAGCTTGTTTTAAGGGAAGAAGGTTTTATAAATTTTACTGCCTATAAAACAAGAACTAATAATCATTTGCATTTGTATATCCATAAAGGACATACTACTTTTAATGAAGCATGCTCTTTGGGAACAAAATTATCTTTGCTTTTTTCTCAAAAAATGCCTGTAGAGTGGAAAGTTTTTCCTAGTATGGATATACCTAAGGAATTTAATATTTTAACTTTACCTTATGAGGTTTATCAAAAAGAGCGTGGCGCTTCTTGGTCTAAACATATGTAATTTTTGAAAGGATGAAAAATGGAAGAAAACAACAAAAATGAGTTTGATGATATTATCTTGCAAAAAAGCAATAAAAGTGAAAAACTTAAAAAAATTTTACTCAGATCGATTATTTTAATTATTGTGTTTTTGGTAGTAATGATAGCAATGAAGTTAATTAATGATCCAGGCGAGGAAAAATCACTACAAATGCCATCAGAGCCGCAAGAGCAAGCTTCTTATGAAAATAATTTTAATTCTTTGCCTATTACGGATAATACTAAAGAAGAGGATGAATTTGAAGCTTTAGCTAGAAAACTGAAAGAAGAAAGTTCATTGGCTGATGCAAATAATACCATAGAGGAAAAACAGGAAATTCCAAGCAATAGTGTATTAGATCAAATTACATCAACAGAACCAAAAGAAGAGCCAGCTAAGGTGGAAGAAAAACAAGAAGAGATTAAGCCTGTAGAAAAATCTATAGAAAAACCAATTCAAAAACCTTCTGAAAAATCAAAAACTAATGTTGTTGAAAAGCCAAAAGATCCAGAGCAAAGCAATGCAAATGAATTGTTTGAGAGTATAAAAACCCCAAGTATTCAAACACAACTTCCTGCAGGTACTTATATTCAAGTTTTTTCTTTAAATAGTCTTGATCCTAAATCAAAAGAATTAAATATACTTAAAGAAAATGGATATGAATATAAAATTTACAAAACAACAGTAAATGGCAAAGAACTTACAAAAGTTTTAGTTGGGCCTTATAAAGAAAGCGAATTAAAAGCTGAATTGGAAAAGGTGCGTTCTAAAATCGCAAAAGGTGCTTTTACTTTTAGAGTAAAATGAAAATTTTCACAGTTATAGGTGATCCTATTGTGCATTCTAAATCTCCAAGAATGCACAATAATGCTTTGCAAGTTCTTAAAAAAGACGCAATATATACAAGATACCATTTAAAAAATAAAGCAAAATTAAAAGAAATTGTTCAAAAATTTGATGGAGCAAATATTACTATACCTTTTAAAGAAGAAGCGTATAAAATTGCAGATTTTTGTGATGAAAGTGTTAAGCAAATAGGATCTGCCAATACTTTAATAAACAAAGATGGTAAAATTTATGCTTGCAATACAGATTATTTGGGATTTTTAAAAGCAATTGAAAATTTTTTTTCTATTAAAAATGCTTTGATTTTAGGTGCTGGTGGCACCGCTAAAGCTTTAGCTTATGCTTTAAAATCTATAAATATTGAAGTTGCAATAGCAAATCGCTCTAGTGTTAGATTTAAAAATTTAAATAATTATCCATGTTTTTTATATGATCAACTTGATTTAAATACACAATTTGATTTGATAATAAATACGACTAGTGCAGGTTTACATGATGAAAGTTTACCTTGCGAAGAAAGGATTTTAAAAAATATTTTTCAAAAAGCTAAGTATGCTTTTGATGTTATTTATAGTAGAGAAACATCTTTTTTAAAGTTGGCACGAGAAAATGGATTAAAAATAAAAGATGGCACGCAAATGCTTTTATGGCAAGGTGTTTTTGCTTTTGAGCTATTTTTAGAGTGTCAAAAAACAGAAGAAATTTATAAAGCCATGGAGATGGCTTTAAAACTTCCTTAGTGACTAAACCAAGATTTGATTTTATCAAACAAGCTTTCTTGTTCTATAAAAGCTTCCTCATTTTCTAAGCCAAAGCTTTTTTCAAGTTGCAATAGTAGATTTTTTTGTTCATCAGTAAGTGTTTTTGGAAATTTTATTTCAATTTGTACAATATGTGAACCAAGTTTTCCATTGTGGATATTTTTAACACCTTCATTAGCTAATTCAAATTTTTGTTTATCTTTTGCACCCACTGGAAGTTTAAGATCAGCTTCTCCTCTTATGGTGGAAATTTTAATTGTCTTTCCAAGAGCAGCTTGGGTAAAAAATACAGGTACTATGGTATATATATCATCATCATGTCTAATAAATTTATTATCATCTTCTACAACGATTTTGATATACAAATCGCCTCTTTGAGAAGAATTTGGAAGCTCATTTGCTTTGTTTTGCACTCTAAGACTCATACCGCTATCAATACCTTCTGGTATATCAAGTTCTATATGATCTTTTATTTCTTCATAACCATTTCCATGGCATGTTTTACACTTATTTTTTATTATTTTCCCACTGCCCTTACAATGATCACAAGTTTGTACAAAAGTCATAAAACCTTGTCTAACACCAACTTGTCCTTTTCCTCCACAATGAGAACAAATATCTTCTTTTCCATTTTCTGATCCACTACCATTGCATATTTTACAAAATGTTTTATAGGTAAAATCAATTTCTTTTTTGCAGCCAAAAACAGCCTCTTTGAAGCTAATCTTTACCGCTATTTTTAAATCATGTGGATATTTATTTCCTCTTTCTTTTTTACGCGTTGAGTTTCCAAAACCAAATCCATCTCCAAAAAAACTTGAAAATATATCCCCTAAATCAACATCTCCAAAACCACCAAAACCACCGGCTTGTCCTTTTAATCCTTCTTTGCCGTATCTATCATATATACTTCGCTTTTCATCATTGCTAAGTACTTCATAAGCTTCATTGACAAGTTTAAATTTTTCTTCAGCTTCTTTATCTCCTTGATTTCTATCAGGATGATATTTTAATGCCATTTTTCTATAAGCTTTTTTTATAGTTTCTTTATCTGAAGTTTGAGAAATTTCTAATATTTCATAATAATTAAGTTCCACTTTTTTCCTCTCTTGAAAAATTAATATTATAATTTTAGCAAAAAAATAAATGAATAGTTAAATTATGTGTTATAATATTAAGTTCGTAACATATTTTCACTAATAAGGGGTAGAGATGATTAATGTTTTAATGATCGAAGATGATCCAGATTTTGCAGAGTTTTTAGCAGAATATTTGGCCCAATTTAATATCAAAGTTACTAATTATGAAGATCCGTATTTGGGAATGAGTGCTGGTATAAAAAATTATGATTGTTTAATTCTTGATTTAACTTTACCTGGACTTGATGGTCTTGAAGTTTGTCGCGAAATAAGAGAAAAATATAGTATTCCTATTATTATTTCTTCAGCTAGAAGCGATTTAAGTGATAAAATTGTAGGACTTCAAATAGGTGCGGATGATTATCTACCAAAGCCTTACGATCCTAAAGAAATGCATGCAAGAATTATGAGTTTAATCCGTCGTTCAAAACGCGTAAATGAAACTCCTGAAAAAATAATCAATTCAGCTTTTAAAATTGATGAAAAAAGACATGAGATTAGTTACAATGAAGAGGTTTTAATTTTAACTCCTGCTGAATATGAAATTTTAAGTTATATGATAAGACAACATGGATTTTCAGTTAGCAGAGAGCAGCTTGTGTATCACTGCAAAAGCTTAAAAGATAAAGATTCTAAAAGTTTAGATGTAATTATTGGTAGGCTTAGAACTAAGATCGGCGATAGTTCGAAGGCACCAAAGCATATTTTTTCAGTTAGAGGGATAGGATATAAATTAATAGGATGAAAGTAACTATTAATCTTAAGATTACCGTTCTTTTTGCAACGGCTTTTTTGTTTGTTTGTGCTTTATTTGTGCTTTTGGGTAAGGTTCAGGTTGATTCTTATTTAACCAATGAGCAAAATAGACAAAAAGAAATTGTAGAAAAAATTATATATAATTTAGAAAGAAAAGAAGGTTTTTCAATTTATGATTATCTTCTTTCTAAGTCTTTTAAAATAGTTGAAAATGAACGCAGCGCAAAACATATAGTTGCAAAAGGTGAAAAGGTGCTTAAGGTTAATTCTGCTTACGGTAGTTTTTCTTCTATTATTTATCATAATCAAATTTTTTTTTATGTTGAACAAGCTAATTTAAAGCAGCTTTATGAGCTAAATGCATCTACGCGTTTAGAGTATTTGTTTTTACTAAGTTTCTTTTTTAGTTTGATTTTGATTATATTTTTATATTTTTCTGTTTTAAGATCTTTAATGCCTTTAAAAATTTTAAAAAAGAAAATTAAAAATATTAGTGCTGGAAAAATAGAACCTTTATCTGAATATTCACAAATTAATGATGAGATTTCAGAAATTTCTTTTGAATTTGACCATGCTATTAATAAAATACAAGAATTAGTAAAATCAAGACAATTTTTTTTAAGAATGATTATGCATGAACTTAAAACACCTATTGGAAAAGGTAGGATAGTTTGTGAGATGCTAGACAATCAAAAACAAAAAGACCGCTTAGTAGCGATTTTTGAAAGACTTGAATTATTGATTGATGAATTTGGTAAAATTGAAAAAGTTTTATCTAGAAATTGCCAACTAAATTTGCAAACTTATCATTTGAGCTTAATTTTAGAGCAGGCTGAAGATTATCTCATGAGAGATGATTTTTATCAAAAAGTTAAGATTTCTTACAAAGAAGATACTATGATTGTTGCTGATTTAGAACTTTTTTCCTTGATGCTTAAAAATTTGATTGATAATGCTATTAAATATTCTGACGATAAAGCTTGTGAGATTATATGTTCGGGGGACTATGTAATTGTTAGAAATAAAGGGGTTCAACTTAAAAAAACTTTTGATTATTATTTGAAACCTTTTGTAAGAGAACAAAATACTCAAGTTGAAGGTATGGGATTGGGGCTTTATATTATCAATAATATTTGCAATCTTCATGGTTATAATTTAACTTATAGTTATGAAGATGGTTATCATATTTTTAAGATTGTTTTTTCAAGGTTAAAATGACTTGAAAGATTTAGAAAAATTTAATGAATTGGTAAATGCATTTTCTGCATTGCCTACTATCGGTAAAAAGTCCGCATTAAGACTTGCTTATCATGTTTGTATAAAAGATCCTTTGCTAGGTTCTAAACTTGCTTATAGTATTGAAGAATCCATTAGAGGGATTAAAAAATGTATACAATGCGGGGCTTTAAGTGAAAATGAATTATGTGAAGTTTGTTCTGATATAGAAAGAAATAATAATATTATTTGTATAGTGCAAGATCCTAAAGATGTATTAATTTTAGAAGATAGTAAAAGCTATGATGGGCTTTATTTTGTACTAGAAAATACTAACGAAGAAAATATTACTAAATTAAGAGTAATGATTGAAAACAAAAATACCAAAGAAATTTTTTTCGCTTTTACTCAAGGCTTAAATTCAGATGCTGTAGTTTTTTTTATAGAGGAAAAATTAAAGGATTTAAATTTGAGTTTTTCCCAAATAGCCCAAGGTATTCCAAGCGGTGTTAGTTTGGAAAATGTCGATTTTATATCTTTACATAAGGCTATTAATCATAGAACTAAACTTGATTAATATATTTTTTAAGTAAAATTATCCATTCATTTTTGCTAATGTCATTTATAATTTCATCGGCAAAATCACAATTTTTAACTCTATTTTTGGTAAAAAGTAAAATTTTATTTTGTGAATTTTGTATTTTATATTCATGTAGTATTTGACTAAAATGTAAAATATCGAACTTTATGACTTCATAATCAACCAAAATTAATCTAAAATTTAATTTTAAAGCGTTCTTAAAATCACTTAGGCTATCTACGATTTGATTATTTGAGCAAAATTGATTGGTTATATTTAAAATTAGATTATTTTCAAAACTAGAAGATTTAAAAATCAATACATTGTATAAATTTGCTATTTGATAACTTTCTTCTTTAAAATTTGTACTTAAAAAATTGATAAGATCTTTGACATTGACATCTACAAATGTGTAGTTTAGCGTATTTTTTATTTTCTTCTTTGAAATAATAAAGGAATATTTTTTCTCTACTTTTTGAAAATCATCAAAAATTTCACTACTAATGCCTATATCTAATAAAATACATTGTAATAAAAAATTTTCAATCACATCATCATTTACAATGCATGCGTGGATATTCTTAAAAATAATATTTTTTGTTTTTGTATTTATTTGATATTTTTTTAAAATCGGTTTTAGTGCAATGGAATTTTCTAATCGCATATAGTTAAAACTTTGAATAAGATATTGTAAGTTTTTTTGTAAAAGTTTGTTTTGTATTTTTTGATCTTGCAATTGTTTTTGCGTTAGCTCAAATGATGTTTTTAATTTTTCTTTTAGATCTATTAAAGAGGTTGAACTTGATATTTTTAAAAATTTTTCTATTTCTTGAATAATGATATTATCTTTTTTAAGTTTTTGATTTTTTATAATTAAATAAATACATGTAATGATAAATATTAAAATACTAATAGAGGTATAAATATAGAATAATTTTTGATCAATTGGATATAAAAAATAATAATTGAAAAAACATAAAATCAAAGTTAAAGAACTAATAAAAAATATCATAAATTTTCCTTAATTATTTTGGCTATTTTTATATTAGAAAGTGATTTTAATTCATTAAAATCGGCTTTACTGATTTTATCAAAACTACCATAATAATCTAAAAATTTTTTAATATAACCTTGAGAGATTCCAAGTTGTATCAACTTAGAGCTTTGTAGGTCCTGTTTTCTTTTTGTTTTTTGGTGAAAACTAATTGCGAAGCGATGTGTCTCATCGCGCAATTTTTGTAAAAATTGCAATTTTTTATCATCGGTAGAAAGTTGAATTTTTCCTTCTTGAGTATAAATTTTATCTTTCGCACTTCCTTTTGCTCTATAAGCTTTAGCATCTATTTTTTCTTTAGATATAGCTAAAATATCCACATTTGCTCCAGAACTTTTAATAATATCATTTGCTAGTTTCAATAAGGCATTCCCGCCATCAATCAGCCATAAATCAGGCGGTGGATTTTTATCAAAGGATAAAGCTCTTTTACTAAGGATTTGAAGCATTTGATCATAATCATTTTTATAAGATAAATGATAGTGTCTATAAGAGCTTTTATCAAATTTCCCATCTTTGAAGGTTACTAAAGCACCTACAATTGCATCACCTTGCATATGAGAATTATCAAAAATTTCTATATGATTGGGATAATTTTGCAGATTGAAAAAATCTTTTAATTCTTTTAAAAATAAATAATTTTCATTTTTTAAATGCTTTTGTATGTTTATTTTTGCATTTTCTAGAGCAAGCTCACACAGGGCTTTTTTTTCACCAAGTTTTGGCGATTTAAGGTAAAATCTTCTAGAAAATCTCTCGCTGAGTAGATCTTGCAGTAGCTTCATGTCTTCAAAATCTTTGTGTGTATAAATATGAGTTGATTTTATTGGAGATTCTTGTGTGTAATTTTCTAGAATATATTGTTTATAAATTGCATTTAAGTCAAATTCGTTTTGATTATTAAGAGCTAGTATTTTATGATTTGAACTAATGATTTTACCATTATTTATTACAAAACGCACCATGGAGAGTATGTTTTCTTCGCAATAAATAGCATAAATATCAAAATCTTCTAATTTTGCAAGGTCTATTTGTATTTTTACACTTAAATCTTCAATTGTTTTAATTTGATCCCTTATAAGAGCTGCTTCTTCGTAGTTTTCACTCTTTGCGTATTCAAGCATTTTATTTTCTAAATTTTTTGTTAAAGATAAGGGATTTAAAAGAGCTTGTGTGGCTTTTTGGATAATTTTTTCATATTCTTGTTTAGAAATTTTTTGCTCGCACGGACCTTTGCAACGCTTAATCTGATAAAAAAGACAAAGTTCTTTGCAAGATTTCTTTTGTCTTAGCTCAAAAGATAAATATAAAGCATTTAAAAGCTCTTTTGCTCCTTTAAAAAAGGGACCAAAATATTTTATTTTATTTTTTTTGATAATTTTTCTTGTAATCTCAAATCTTGGAAAATCTTCATTTAAGTCTATATAAATATAAGGGTAGGTTTTATCATCTCTTAATAATATATTGTATTTTGGGTGTAATTGTTTTATAAAAGAATTTTCTAGTATTAAAGCATCGGCCTCACTTTTTGTGGTAATAAATTCTAAATGATGTGTTTGGCTAATCATCTTTTGAATTCTTAAACTATTGCTAGGATTTGGGCAAAGATTTGGAGTGAAATTAAAATAACTTCTAACGCGGTTTTTTAAATTCTTGGCTTTACCTACATATAAAAGCTTACCTTGTATATCAAAATACTGATACACGCCAGGTAAATTAGGCAAGGTTTTGAGTTCATTTTCAAGCATTTTTTATAAGCTTTCGTAGTTCTTCAAATTTATTATATAAAATAGGATTTTCAAAATGGTTTTTAAAATTTCCATTAGAAAGTTCTAGATGAGTTTTTTTATGTGCGCTAAAAGTATTGTTTTTGGATATAAAGTTTTTGTCGCTAAGTATTTTTATATTTTCCACTTTTGCAAAATTACTCATTGGCTTGGCTAAAATATAGTTTTTTATGAGACTTTTAATCATTTTTTTGGTATTATCGTGATTAAGCTCCATATATGCAATGTGGTGTTTAACTAAAATAATCAAAGTATTATTTTTTATAAAGAGTTTAGTAATCATTTGTTGGTGATTATGGTTAAATAGTTTTAAAAACTCTTTATATTGCAAAAGTGCTTTTAAAGGTCTATAATGTTTATATTTTTCAGAATTAGCAAATATATCAATAACATCACGACTTGTTTTAATATCATTTTTAACTTCCATTTAATTATTGTAACATTTTTTTTATTAATATTTTTAAGTGCATGTGGTTATAAAGCTGCCCCATTTTATGAAATAAAAGATAATAATGGCAGCGTAAAGGAAATAAAAAAATTCCAATCTTTGGAGAGTGAAATATGAGTAGAATACTTTTTTTACTTTGTTTTAGTATTAGCTTTTTATTAGCAGGTCAAACTCATGAGTTAAATTTGGCTTTTAGTGCTTTGGGTATAGGTGTTTTAATAATTTTTGTATTGGGGTATTATTTTATAGCAGCAGAAGAAAAATATCATATCAACAAAACTAAGCCTGCTTTGTTTATAGGAACATTTTCTTTTATTGTCATTGGCATATATATGGTAGTAAATGATTTAGACACGCAAATACTTGAAGAAAGTGTTAATCATCTTATCTTGGAAATCGCACAAATTGTGTTTTTCTTAATAGCAGCAATGACTTTTATAGAAGCATTAATAGAAAGATCGGTTTTTGAAACTTTAAAATATAAGCTTGTAAGCAAGGGTTATACTTATAGAAAATTATTTTGGCTAACAGGAATTTTGGCTTTTTTTATCTCTCCGATTGCAGATAATCTTACCACAGCTTTGATTTTATCTACTGTGCTTTTAACTATAGATAAACATAATAAAGAATTTTTAATCCCAGGTGCTATAAATATTGTAGTAGCAGCTAATGCTGGTGGAGCTTGGTCGCCATTTGGTGATATTACTACTTTGATGGTTTGGACGGCAAAAAAAGCTACCTTTTTTGAATTTTTTGCTCTTTTTCCTGCTTCTTTTATTGGATGGTTTCTTACGGCTTATTTGCTATCGCGTTATGTGCCTGATGTTGAGCCAAATTTTCATAAAGATAATCTAGAAAAAGTTGAAATTAAACCAGGTGGTAAAGTATTTATTGTGCTTGGTTTTTTAACTATCGCTTTAGCAGTTTTTATCCATAGTATTTGCGATTTGCCTGCAATGTGGGGTATGATTTTTGGTCTTTCTTTGCTCAGCTTATATATGTATTTTTTCAATAGAAAACAAGGTAAAAAAGATTTAAATATTTTTCATTATATGACGCGTATTGAAATGGATACTTTATTATTTTTCTTTGGAATTTTATCTGCTGTGGGCGCTTTACATTTTGTTGGATGGCTTGCTTATGCTTCCGATCTTTATACAAAATTTGGAGCTACTAGTATTAATATAGGCGTAGGATTTTTATCTGCTATTGTAGATAATGTTCCGGTTATGAGTGCGGTATTAAAAGCTAATCCAAGTATGGATGATACTCAATGGCTTTTAGTAACTCTTACAGCAGGAATTGGAGGATCATTAATAAGCTTTGGCTCAGCAGCTGGTGTGGGGGTAATGGGAAAAATGAAGGGAATTTATACTTTTAACTCTCATTTAAAATATGTATGGACGATTTTAATTGGATATATAGTATCTATTATAGTTTGGTATGTACAATTTCAATTGTTAAATTTATAAAGGAGTTAGATGAAAAAAGCAGATATTTTGGTTTTGGACTTTGGTTCGCAATATACACAGCTCATTGCAAGAAGATTAAGAGAGCAGGGCGTATATGCAGAAATTTTACCTTTTAATGTAAGTTTAGATGAAATTAAAATTAAAGAGCCTAAGGGTATTATTTTAAGCGGTGGACCGGCTAGTGTATATGCAAATGATGCTTATTTTTGTGATAAAGGTGTTTTTGATTTAAATATACCAGTTTTAGGAATTTGTTATGGTATGCAACTTATGGCACATCATTTTGGTGCAAATGTAGCTCCAGCAGGTCATAAAGAATATGGCAAAGCAACTATAGATATTCAAAATGATAGTGACTTGTTTAAAAATTTACCTAAAAAACAAACGGTATGGATGAGTCATTCTGATAAGGTAGAAAATTTGCCACAAGGTTTTGAGGTTTTAGCAACAAGTGAAAATAGTCCTTTTTGTGTATTTGGAGATGAAAAGCGTAAATTTTTTGCTTTACAATTTCACCCTGAAGTTCAACATAGTGAGTTTGGAAAAAGCATCTTAAAAAATTTCGCTAAGTATGCATGTAATTGTGATAGTATATGGAATATGGGATCTTTTGCAAAAACTCAAGCGCAAAAAATTAAAGAAGAGGTAGGTAATGATAAGGTATTATGTGCTGTTAGTGGTGGGGTTGATAGCAGTGTAGTGGCTGCATTACTAGCAAGTGCGATAAAAGATCAAGTGGTAGTAGTATTTGTTGATAATGGTCTTTTAAGAAGCGGTGAAAAAGAGCAAGTTGAATATATGTTTAGACATACTTTAGGTATTGATCTAATTAGTATTGATGCTAGGGAGATTTTCTTAAGTCGCTTAGCAGGTGTTAGGGATCCTGAACAAAAGAGAAAAATTATAGGAAATACCTTTATAGAAGTTTTTGAAGAAGAAGCTAAAAAACATAAAGATGTAAAATATTTAGCACAAGGAACTTTATATACTGATATTATTGAAAGTTCGGTTGTAGGAGCTAGTAAAACCATAAAATCTCATCATAATGTGGGTGGGTTACCTGAAAAGATGAATTTAAAACTTATTGAACCTCTAAAAGAAATTTTTAAAGATGAGGTAAGAGCTTTAGGAATAGAACTTGGCTTGAGTAAAGATGTAGTTTATCGTCATCCTTTCCCGGGACCAGGGCTTGCTATACGCATTATGGGTGAAGTAAATGAGCCTAGTTTGGAGCTTTTGAGAAAAGCTGATGTGATTTTGATTGAAGAATTAAAAAGCAGTGGTTGGTATGATAAAACATGGCAGGCTTTTTGCGTGCTTTTAAATGTGCAAAGTGTTGGCGTAATGGGAGATAATAGGACTTATGATAATGCAGTTTGCGTGCGTGTGGTGAATGCAAGTGATGGTATGACAGCTACTTTTTCTCATTTACCTTATGAGTTATTAGAAAATATTTCACGCCGTATTATTAATGAAGTAGAAGGAATTAATCGTGTGGTGTATGATATTTCTAGTAAGCCACCAGCGACTATTGAATGGGAATAGTTATTTAGTGCAAAAATAAACAAAAGCAGGAGGGAGATTTTGCCAAATGATAGGTGAAATTTCTACCTTGCTAAAAGTAGTAAAAAGTTTTTTCTTAAAAGCTCTTCCTTTTGGCGTGGGCAGTATATATGCAAATGTTGCAAAGCAACCATTTTCCTCTAAAACTTCATGAATGGATTTTAATAATAAATCTTGTTCTTTGGAATTTAATAAAGCCCAAGGAATTCCAGAAATAATTAAGTCTGCGTTGTTGATTGCTCTTTTTTCTAACATATCAGGTAAAAATTCTGCTGATCTAATTTCTAAATCTATATTTTTTATATTTTGTTGTAGTTTTTTTGCCATATGTGGATTAATTTCAACTGCAAAAAATCTTGCATCATGATTTTTTTGCTTAAGGATATATTTGGTAAAACTTCCTGTTCCAGGTCCTATTTCAATAATATTTTTTGCATGTTGAACATGAGAGGTTATGAGTTTGCTTAGTTTTTTTGAGCTTGCACAAAATGCTCCTGTTTGCTTTGGATTTTTAAAGTATTGATATAAAAACATAGATTAAATACCTAAGATAGTTATTTTTAATAAATTTTAAAATATTATTGTAAATTTATAAAAACAAAGTTAAAATAAGAATTTAATTTTTCTTTAGATCAAGGATTTGGATATGCATGGAAAAATAATGGTTTATGTGGATGGTACTGGAAGAGGAACAGTAATTAATCTTGCAAAAACATTTTTTGAATTTAATAAACATGCTTGGCACGATAAAAGAAGCATGCCAACGGTTGGTATGTTTGTTGAGTTTAGATCCGATGGAAAGCATATTACAGATTTAAGACCTTCTAAATTTCAAGAATTTGGAGATAATGATTTTATCAAAGAAAGAGATTTTTGGAAAACAGATAGTGATGATGAATTGGAGGATTTAAGACTAACAAGGCGTGATGCTTATGTTCAAGAGCTTTATAGAGAAACCGATTATGATAATCTTGATAAGATTACTCTAAATTTGACTATCCCACAAGCCATTCAAAGGTATTTTTATAATGAAACACTATCAATCAATGCTGTGAAAGATATTAATACAGATGAGGTGCCATATATTATAGATTTTTTTGCTATGAAGCGTTTTTTACATAAGGCTTTGGATACTTTGCTTTTTTCAGATAATACCATTAACCAAGCTGACTTTTCTGCTATGAAAAATATTATAGTACATCTTGAAATGGCTTATAAAGATATGAAAGATAAACAAAAACATATCAACATGGAGCGTTTGTATGATGAAGTCTTTTTGTCTCATCAATGTCATTATCAAGCACTTCTTGCTTCGATCGATAATAGGAAAAATAGAAAATTAGCACTTGATCGCCAAATGAGTACTTTGATTACAGATATTAAATCAAAACAAGCGAGAATAGAAACAGAAAGTGGCAAAAAACGACAAGAATTTGAAGAAATGATACAAAGTAAAAAACAAAGGCTTGTTGAAATAAAAAATGAAGTAGATTATTTTACAAAAAGCATTGAAAAATTAGAGGCAATGAGAAAGTCTTTCTATGAAAAAAATCTTACCATTTTTAATAATAGTTTTAATATGGCTAGAGAGAAACTTTTTGAGAAAATTAAACAAGGTTTAAATATATGTGCTACAAAATTAGATATAGAAATTTGGAAAAAATCTTTAAAATCAACAAGTATAAAAAATTCTTATTTTAAAACTGCAAGCGAAATTTCTTTCTGCACTCTTTCTTTTGCTGAACTTTATTTAAATAGATTAAATAAACATGCGCTAAATCCAAATGATCAATTATTGCTTTCTTATGTTAAAAAAGTAAGAAAAGAATGTGAAAAAAGTTTTTTAATAGTTACTTCCAATCCTGATTTATATGTTAATATGAAAATCCAAATTTTTGCAATGAATCCTTATTATGTTGTTAAGCATGCACCTAAAAAAGTAAATTATCAAGGATTGATGAAAAATACTGAATTTGATATAGTTTATGTAGATGAAAAAACTATTTGGGCATCTGTTGCTGATGTTATTTTAGAAGGAAAGTATTTTTTAAAAAAGGACTCTAAAACTAAATTCAAAATTTTATAAAAATCCTTTTAAACCCTATTTTTAAGTTTTCTTAGTTATAATTAGAATGCCTAAATGGTTCGATATGGTATTAAAGAGGATCCAACACATTAATTATAAGCTGTGATGTGTGATTTACCGTGTTCTGTGACTTCGTTTGAGTTTTGAAAAAAAGCGAGAAGCTGCAGCCTTTAAAAATCACCTAATGGCATACTTTGACTTTTTGAGGGTCAGACACTTATACTCCGGCCATTTGGGTTTTGATATTTTAAGGAAAATAATGAAAATTTTAATATTAGGAAGCGGTGCTAGGGAATATTCTATCGCTTTGGCTCTTCAAAAAACAAATGATAATTTGGAATTTTATTTTGCACCAGGAAATGGTGCTACCGCTAAAATAGGAACAAATCTTAATATGAAAGATCCTAAGGTTATTACAGCTTATGCAAAGGCATCTGAGATTGATCTTTGTATAGTTGGAAGTGAAAATTTTCTAGCAGAGGGTATAGTAGATCTTTTTAAAGAAAATAATATTGCTATTTTTGGTCCTACTAAAGCTGCTGCTATGCTTGAAGCTTCAAAATCTTATATGAAGAGTTTTTTAAAAAAATATAAAATTAAAACAGCTAAATTTTTAAATACAACAGATTATGAGAAAGCTAAGAAATTTATTATGAGTTTAACTCCTCCTATAGTGGTAAAAGCAGATGGTTTGTGTGCGGGCAAAGGTGTGATTATTGCTCAAAGCCATGAAGAAGCTTTAGAGGCTACTAAAAATATGCTTAGCGGAGAGAGTTTTGGTGAAGCCGGTAAGATTGTTGTTATAGAAGAATATCTCAACGGATTTGAATTAAGTGTATTTGCAGTTTGCGATGGAGATGATTTTATATTGTTACCTGCTGCACAAGATCATAAAAGATTACTAGATAATGATAAGGGACCAAACACAGGAGGAATGGGTGCATATGCTCCAAGTATTTTAGCAAGTGAAAATTTATTAGAGCAAGTAAAAAAAGATATAGTAGTACCAACTCTTAAAGGTATGAAAGAAGAGGGTACTGAATTTGTTGGAGTGTTGTTTATAGGTTTGATGGTTGTAAATAATAAACCTTATGTTTTAGAATACAATGTGCGTTTTGGTGATCCTGAGTGCGAAGTTTTGATGCCTTTGATAGAAAATCCTTTGGATTTATTTTTAGCATGTGTGAATAAAAATCTTGCAAATACTCGTATAAAAATCAAAGATGAATTTGCAGTAGGTGTGGTTTGTGCAAGTAAAAACTATCCTTATAAAGATTCTCCAAAAGCATTAATTGATATAGGAGAAATTCCGCAAAATTCTCATATTTCTTATGCTGGAGTAATTTTAGAAAATAACAAACTATATGCTAGTGGTGGTCGTGTATTAGTTTGTGTAGGAACTGGAAAAAGTATTGAAGAAGCGCAAAAAAACGCTTATATGCTTTGTGATAATGTTCATTTTAAAGGAAAACAACATAGAAAAGATATTGCTTTTCAGGTTCTTAAATGAGTGCAAATCAAGAATTATTTGACAAACTAGAAAAAGAAGAGCTAAAAATAGCAAGTTTTAAAAAAAGATTTTTAGCTTATATTGTTGATAGCTTTGTGATTTTAGCTATTGTAAGTATTATTTTATTTGATAAGATTAGTTCTATGCAAACTTATGATGAAATTCACAATCTTTTAATACGTTTTGCTGGTGGAACTTTAATTTTGCAATTTACATATCATAGTTTATTTACATATTTATATGGTGCAACTTTAGGAAAAATGCTTTTGAAGATTATGGTTATTGATCAAAGCTTATTAGATAAACCAAATTTCATTCAAAGTGCTTTAAGAGCAGGTGTAAGGCAAATTAGTGATATGTTGTATGGTTTGGGTTTTGCTTGGGCTTTAAGCAATATCGTTTTAAAAACTTGGCATGATTATGCGGCCAGAACAGTGGTGATAGATCTTGCGTAAAATATTACTTTCTTTGGCTTGCATAGGAAGTTTATATGCTTCTAAAGTAGATATCTATGCTTTGGATGTTGTTAAAAAAAATGATATTATAGAGGCAAAAAATAATGTAGTTGTGGTATCTGATTTTTATTTGATAACTGCAAGCGAGGCTAAATTTAATGAAACAACAAAAGATTTGGAGCTTTTTGGAGATGTTAATATCTTAAGGGGGCAAAAAGAAAGAACTAATTCTACTTATACAAAGATTAACTTAAAAGATAACACTACAGCTTTTAAAAATTTATTTTTTTCAAATAATGATTTGGAGGTTTGGCTACAATGTCATCAAGCTAAAATTGATGACAAATTTGTAATGGGTAAAAAGTCTGTTGTATCTAGTTGTAATGTTGAAAATCCTGATTGGGAAATTCGTTTTGATGAAGGCAAATTAAACAAAGAGAGTAATTTTTTACATCTTTATAATGCAAGATTATATGTAAAAAATGTTCCGGTGATGTATTTACCTTATTTTGGTTTTAGCGTAGATACTAAAAGAAAAAGTGGATTGTTAATTCCCCAAGTAGTTTTAAAACAAAGTGAGGGGCTATATTATAATCAGCCAATTTATTATGTTATTGATGATAATGCGGACATTCAATTTGAACCTCAGATTAGAACAAAAAGAGGTTATGGCTTATACTCAACTTTAAGATTTATTGATACCCCTTATTCTCAAGGTGAAATTAGCGGTGGTATTTTTGGTGAAAAATCAAGTTATAAAAGAGAAGAAAATTTAAAAAATAAAGAACACTATGGTTTAGAGGTTAAATATTCAAATGAATCTTTATTTAAAAGTCTTTTAGGTGAAGAATTTCAAGAGGGTTTATGGGTTGATGCTACTTATTTAAATGATGTTGATTATATGAATTTAAGTTCTAGTGCAAAAACCGAAGCTTCTTTAGTTACTTCTAAAATAAATTATTTTTTATCAGATGATGATAATTATTATGGTGCTTATGCAAAGTATTATATAGACACTTCTAAAATTAGCAATAAAGATACTTTACAAGAATATCCATCTTTTCAATATCATAGATATTTAAATGGATTTTTTGATAATTATATACAATATAGCTTGGATGCTTCTTTTCATAGGTATTATAGACATACGGGTATTTATGCTAAAACTTTAGATTTTGATTTACCTTTAATTTATCATACGAGTTTTTTTGATGATTTTTTAAATTTTGCGTTCACAGAAAGGATATATGCAAATTTTGTAGATTATTCTAATACAGATGTTAAAAATCAAGAACATTTATTTAGAAATTCTCATAATTTTTCTTTATATACAGATCTTTCAAAGCCATATGAAAATTTTTATCATACTCTATATTTAGGGGTTAATTATTTTCTACCTGGAGCTAAATCGGGTGAAATCACTGAAGATTTTGTAGAGTTAAAAAATGATCCTGAGCAACTTAATTTTTCAATGTATCAGTATTTTTATAATACTTTAGGCAAAAAAAAATTATATCATAACTTGAAGGTTAAATACTTTACTAAAGAAGGTAGCTTTGGTGCTTTTGATAATGTTGTAGAATATTTTTACAATGATTATATAAGTTTAAGAAATGAAGCTGAATATTCTGGAGTTGATAATCGTTTTGATAAGGTTTTTAGTGAAGCTTTGTTTGATTATGGTGAATGGAAGATTAGTTTAAACCATGCTTATAGAATGTATGAAAATGAAAAATATAATTTTATAGGAACTAAAGCCCAATATGATATAAATACTAATTATCAAATTTTTGGCGGATTGTGGTTTGATTTGAACAAAGATCCTGAAAAATGGGAAATAGGTTATACTTATCAAAGAAAATGTTGGAATTATTCTTTGATGTATCGCAAAGATATTTCACCTAAACTTACAAGTGGTGGTATTAGTGCTAAAGATCAAAGTGGTGTATATTTTATGTTTAATTTTTATCCATTAGGCGGGGTATCTTATGATTTTTCTTTAGAGGAAAATGAAAGGTCGATATGATATTTTTTGAAGATGAAAAAGATGCACTTGAGAAATTATATGATATATTACCATTAAACAAACTAAAAGATTATATTATTATTACACCTTCTTTAAAATCGATAGTTTTTGTTGATGCACTAGCACAAAAATTAGAAATTCCATATGATTTTTTATTTACAGAACAAATTAAAGCTCCTAATAATGATGAATGTCAAATAGCTATGATTAGTGAAACAAAGGAGTTGGTTTATAATGAGGCTTTAGTTAAAGCTTTTGATATAAGTTTAGATTATATTTATGGTGAAGCCAATAGAACCTACGAAGAAAAAATTTTAAAAAATGTGTATCGTTATAGAAAAGGAAATCTTTTAAAGGATTTAAAAGGGAGAAATATTTTAATATTGCATGAAGGTTGCGAAAGTGGAATTACTGCTTCTTCATGTATTAAAAGTTTGTTAAAAGAAGAAGTAAATAGTATTGTTTATGCTACTGCTTTAATGCCAAGTGATGTATATGAATATATCGGTGTTTTTGTAGATGAGGTTTATTGTGTGCAAAAAATTGATCATTTTGTGAATATTGAGTTTTATTTTAAAAATAAAACGATTTTGCAAGCTCATGAAATTTTAGATATTTTAGAAGAAAGTAAATATTATCTTCCATTAAAGAGATAAATTTATATCTAAACAATCGGTTGTTTAGATATAAATTTATAGGCAAAACAAAAACAGGCTTTTTAAGTTTTAATTTTTAAAATTTAAAAAGCTTATTTGGTTTTTGCCTATGATGAAAATATTAAAGGAAAAATCATGCGACATGAAATAAATATTAATAATCATCTTGAAATATTTGAGACTAATAAGGTTGCAAAACAAGCAGCAGGTGCAGTTTTAATGCAAGAAAAAAATGCTGTAGTTTTGGCAACTGTTGCCAGAGAAGAAAAAATGGTAGAAGAGGATTTTTTACCTCTTACGGTACAATATATAGAAAAAGCTTATGCAGCAGGAAGAATTCCAGGTGGTTATGTAAAAAGAGAAACTAAACCAGGTGATAATGAAACTTTAAGTGCAAGGATTATAGATAGAAGTTTAAGACCTCTTTTCCCAAAAGGCTATGCCTATCCAACTCAAATTGTAGTAATGGTTCTTTCTGCTGATCCTGAAGTAGATCTGCAAGTGATGAGTTTAAATGCCGCAAGCATTGCTTTATATTTAAGTGATATTCCTATAAAAGCGCCAGTTTGTGGTGTAAGAATAGGTCGTATGAATAATGAATTTGTTTTAAATCCAAGCAATAGTGAATTAAAAAATAGCACCCTAGACCTTTATGTGGCAGGTGTTAAAGATGAGCTTTTAATGATAGAAATGAGAGCTTTAGCAAACAAACAAAATGGTCAACATTGTATGAACGAGCTTAATGAGGATGATGTTTTAAAGGCTTTAGAATTTGCAGGTAATGCGATTTTGCGTGGCTCTAATGAATATGAAAGAGTTTTTGCTGCTTATAGAAAAAATTCCAAACTTGAATTTAAAATAGAAACAGATGGTGGCAAAATTGTTGATTTTATTAAAAATTCCTATATCTCAAAGCTTAAAATTGCAATTAACCAAATGGCAAAAAGTGAAAGAGCAAGTGAAATCTCACAAATAGCAAAAGAGATTGAAAATGAAGCTAATGCTATTGAAAATGAATGGAAAATTGAAGATATTGAGAAAGCTTTATATTTGTGCAAAAGAGAGCTTGTTAGAAGTCAAATTCTTAATGAAAATAAAAGGGCAGATGGTAGAGGCTTGAAAGATGTTAGAAAGATAGATATAGAGACAAATATTCTGCCAAATGCACATGGATCGTGTCTTTTTACTAGAGGGCAAACTCAAGCTTTGGTTATAGCTACCTTGGGAAGTGATAATGATGCGCAAATGTCAGATTTACTAACAGAAAAAAATCCTATATGCGAAAAATTTATGGTAAATTATAATTTTCCAGGTTTTTCCGTAGGTGAGGCTACTCCTATAAAAGCTCCAGGTAGAAGAGAGTTAGGGCATGGAAATTTAGCAAAAAGAGCTTTACATCCTAGTATTGATACGGATTATATTCATACTATTCGTTTAGTGTCTGAAATTTTAGAAAGTAATGGTTCTAGTTCTATGGCTACTGTTTGTGGTGGTGCTTTGGCTTTAAGAGCCGCAGGGGTAAAAAGTGAAAAACTAGTGGCAGGTGTGGCAATGGGACTTGTTTTTGAAGATGAAAAATATGCTATTTTAACAGATATTATGGGTCTTGAGGATCATGATGGGGATATGGATTTTAAAGTAGCAGGAAGTTACAAGGGAATCACTGCTTTGCAGATGGATATAAAACTTGGCGGTATAGAGCAACAAGTTTTAAAAGAGGCTTTATATCAAGCAAAAGAAGCTAGGGAGCACATTTTACAATTAATGGAAGAGGCCAATCAAAACATAGTTGTTAATGAAGCAATTTTACCAAAGATTGAAATTTTTAATGTAGATCCAAGTAAAATCCCTGATATTATTGGCCAAGGTGGTAAAACTATAAAAGAGATTATAGAAAAATTTGAAGTTAATATTGACTTAGATAGAGATAAAGGTGAGGTTAAAATAGCAGGAATTAATCATGATTTTATTTCTCAAAGCAAAGAATATATATTAAATTTAGTTCATTCTAAAGGTTCTAATAAAAAGCGCGATAGAAAAGAAGTGCCTAAATTTGATATCGGAGAAGAATTTATAGGAAAAGTTCAAAAAGTTGTAGAATTTGGAGTTTTTGTAGAACTTAGAGATGGCGTAGATGGTTTATTGCATAATTCTAAATTCAAGGAAAAGCTAGAAATTGGTAATGAGGTTAAAGTTAAGGTGGCAGAAATTAAAAATGGAAAAGTGTCATTGGACTTAGCTTAATTGTTTAAATTTAAGCATATTTAAGAATATGCTTAAATTTTTATTTTAGATCTTGACAAAAAAATATTCTTTTGGCATAATTTCATTTTTTGATTGTCTCGTTAGCTCA
>NZ_JAKMSO010000011.1:0-36287 GCF_025772685.1 Campylobacter sp. CNRCH_2015_1657
ACCGCTTTTATAATTAAACACCAAAGAAAATTTCAGGTTTTAATCTAAGCATTAAACAATATGCAGCCAAACTAGCTTGCTCTCTTGTGTAATTTCTATTGCCTTGTATATGAATGCATTCTTGTAAAAAGGTTCCATCTTTATACATAGCTCCTATGTAGATGGTACCTGCTTTGGTGTTTTTATCATTCTCTTCTCCAGCTACCCCACTAAGCGCTAAAGCAAAATCACAATTTGTGGTTTTAAAAACCCCTTTTAACATAAAATAAATACAACGATCAGAATATTCTCCAACACTTTCTAAAGTATCATTGCTCACCCCAAGCCAAGAATTTTTCAAACGATTAGAATAAGTGATCAAAGAACCCTCAAACACATTAGAAATTCCTGAATTTTCAGCAAATTTTGAAGCACAAAGTCCTGCGGTACAACTTTCTGCAAAGGAAATTTTTAAGTTTTTTTCTAAAAGTTTTTTGGCTATAAATTTAATAGGATCGTTTCCTAAAAATACTTTTCCTGCAAAAAGTTTGAAAACCCCTTTTAAAAAGCCTTCTAGTTTTCCATATTGACTAGCGCTTGCTCTAATGCAAATGAGATTATCTAATAATGCACTTGAGCAAGTTTGAATTTCAAAAGAAGTAGTAAGTGTGCTAAGTAAGATATTTGCACTCATTTCATCTATATCTAAAAGACAAAAATACGCATAGTCAAGTTCAGGATTTTGCAAAATCAAAGGCAATTTTTGCTCTATATTTATGTTTAATAAATTAATATGACATTGCTCAAAAGAACTTAAAAAGGAATTTTTTTCACGCAAAGCTTTTGAAGGTACTAGGGTATCATTTTCTAAGATTAAAACATCATCATTTAAGGTTGCTATGATCTTAGCTATGGTTGCATAGTATTCGCTAATGCTAAAAATGGTTATATAGCTATATTCTTTAGAAAGTTTTTCAAGTAAAAAAGGAAGTTCTTTATCAGGTTTGTTTATAAATTTTAACTCATGAAGCTCTAAAAACTGCTTTTTGTATTCTTCTTGTATATAACGCATATAATTTTCATTAATAATAATTTCATTGCCTATAATGATGATGAGATGTTTCATGATTTTCCTTTTTTTATTGCGATTATAACAAAAAAATAAGTGCAAATTAAAAGTATTTTAAGTAGAATTTACTATTTTTAAATTTTTCAAGGTGGATTATATGGATTATAAAGATACGCTATTGCTTCCAAATACGACTTTTGCAATGCGTGCAAATTTAGCAGAGCTTGAGCCTAAGCGTTTTAGCAAGTGGTTTGAAAACAACTATGCTTATGAAAAAATGAAACAAAAAAGACAAGGAATAAGCGAGAGTTTTACTTTACATGATGGCCCTCCTTATGCTAATGGACATTTGCATATTGGCCATGCTTTAAATAAAATTTTAAAAGATATCATCATTAAAATGCATTATTTTCAAGGTAAAAAAGTGCGTTTTACTCCTGGTTGGGATTGTCATGGTTTACCGATAGAACAGCAAGTTGAAGTTAAACTTAAAGATAAAAAGCAAAGTTTAAGCAAAAAAGAAATTCGTGAGTTTTGCAGAGAGCATGCGAGAGAATTTGTAAATATCCAAAGAGATGAATTTAAGTCTTTGGGTGTGATTGCTGATTGGGATGAGCCATACTTGACTATGAAAAATGCTTTTGAGGCAGATATTTACAAAGCTTTATGTAAAATCGCTAAAAAAGGACTTTTGCTAGAAAGAAGTAAGCCTGTTTTTTGGAGTTGGGCTGCTAAGAGTGCATTAGCAGAAGCTGAAGTAGAGTATGAAGATAAAGAAGATTATTCTATTTTTGTAGCATTTGAGCTTGATAAAACTTCCCTTGAAAAGCTAGGTGTAAAAAAAGCTAAAGCAGTCATTTGGACTACCACGCCTTGGACTTTACCGGCAAATCAAGCTATATCTTTAAATCCAAATGAAAAATATGTTATCACTGAAGAAGGTTATATTTTTGCTAAAGCCTTGCTTGAAAATATGATTAATAAAAACTTCACTCAAGGAAAAATTCAAAAAGAACTTTTAGGTTCTGAATTTGAAAATTTAAGTGCTATTAATCCACTTAATCAAAGAAAATCCACTCTTATTTTAGGCGATCATGTTTTAATGGAAGGTGGAACAGGGCTTGTGCATACTGCACCAGGTCATGGTGAGGATGATTATTATGTGTGCTTAAAATATGGCATTGAAGTGATTATGCCAGTAGATGATGGTGGGTGTTATGATGAAACACTAAGAGCTAAAGGGCTTTTGCCAGAGCATTTATTAAATGAGTTTATAGGACTTCATATTTTTAAAGCAAATGAGCGTATTTTAGAATTGCTTGGCGAAGCTTTGCTTGAAAGTTCTAAATTTATACATTCTTATCCATTTTGTTGGAGAACACATAAACCGGTTATTTATAGAGCTACAAAACAATGGTTTATCTTAATGGATGAGAAAAAATTAGATGGAAAATCTTTAAGAGAGCTAGCACTAGAGCAATTAAATAATGTGAAATTTTACCCAGAAAGTGGGGTAAAAAGACTTAGTTCTATGATAGAAAATCGCCCTGATTGGTGTATATCAAGACAAAGAGATTGGGGTGTGCCTATCGCATTTTTTAGAGATAAAAACACCAAAGAAGTGATTTTTGATGATGATGTTTTAGATCATTTGGTGGGAATTTTTGAAGCAAATGGAGCTGATGCGTGGTGGGATTTAGAAATAAAAGATTTATTATCGCCAAATAGCAAATATGATCCAAATAATTTAGAAAAAGTTTATGATATTTTAGATGTTTGGTTTGATAGTGGTAGCACTTGGGAAGCAGTATTAAACTCAGCAAGATATGATGCAGGAGAATATCAAGCTTCAATGTATCTTGAAGGAAGTGACCAGCACCGTGGATGGTTTCAAAGCTCACTTTTAATTTCTACTGCTATCAATCACAAAACCCCATATAAAAATATACTTACTCATGGCTTTACCGTAGATGAAAAGGGTCAAAAAATGAGTAAATCTAAGGGTAATGTGATTTTACCTCAAAATGTAGCTAAAAATTATGGGGTAGAAATTTTAAGACTTTGGATAATGCTTAGTGATTATTCAACAGACTTAAAAATTTCAGATAATATCTTAAAACAAGTAAGCGAGCAGTATAGAAAGATAAGAAATACTATAAGATTTTTACTTGCAAATACTAATGATATGGAATTTTTAGAAACAAAAAATTTCACACTTTTAGATAAGTGGATTTTAATGCGTGCAAAAGTTGCTTTTGAAGCATGTGAAGTTGCTTTTGAAAAATATGAATTTGCAAAAGGTTTTAGTGTGCTTTTAAATTTCTTAAGTGCGGATTTAAGTGGAATTTACTTAGATGTGTGCAAAGATAGATTGTATTGTAATGCAAAAGATGATACAAAAAGAGTAAGCGCGCAAAGTGCTATGGTGCTAATAGCTAGAAAGCTTTTTGCGCTTTTAGCTCCAAGTTTAACTTACACTATAGATGAAGCTTTAGAACATGCAAATGTGGCTATTAAAGAAAATGCTAAAGATGTGTTTGATTTGGTGTTAAAAAATGGCTTTGATTATGAGTATAAAATCGAAGATGATTTATTTATAAAATCAAGAGAAAAATTCTTTGAGCTTGTTGATGTATTAAAAAAAGACAAAATCATCAAATCAACCTTAGAGTTAAGCTTGCAAACAAGCGCAAATGAGCTTTTGAGTGAAGATATTGAAGAAGTAGCTGATTGGTTTATGGTAAGCTCGATAGAAAGCTTAGATGATAAAGAAGCTTTGAGTGAGTTTAAAATAGATGATCATAGTTTTAAAATCGTGCGTTCTTTATTGCACAAATGTCCAAGATGTTGGAAATTTTTAGCAAAAGAAGAAGAATGTTTATGTCCAAGATGTAATAGCGTGGAAAAAGCAAAAAATGTTTGAGCAAGCTTTACCTTTTAGCGTGGTGGTGATTACTTTATTGAGCTTTTTATTTATCACGCTTTTTTTGTTTTATTTGGTTAAAAAATTTAAGGATAAATAATGGTAACTTTAAAAGAAGCTTTGAAATTTTCAAATGAAGAATTAGAAAATCTAAAAAAAGAATTAAATGAAAAAGCACATCAGCAAAAGCATTTAGGTGCTTATGTAGAGCAGTTTTTAAATAAAGACTTAAGCACTTCAGGTGCTGGCGTACCAGTAGCTATAAAAGATAATATTAGTGTAAAAGATTGGGAATTAACTTGTGGTTCTAAAATTTTACAAGGCTATGTGGCTCCTTATGATGCAAGCGCTATTGTAAATTTACGCAAAAATAATTTTACTCCATTTGGAAGATGTAATATGGATGAGTTTGCTATGGGAAGTACAAGTGCAACTTCTTTTTATGGTAAGACTTTAAATCCGCTTGATAATACTAAAGTTCCAGGTGGAAGTAGTGGGGGGAGTGCTGCTGCGGTTGCTTCAGGGATAGCTTTGGCAAGTTTGGGTTCAGATACAGGTGGTTCGGTAAGACAGCCTGCTGCATTTTGTGGTTGTGTTGGGTTTAAGCCAAGTTATGGAAGAGTTAGTAGGTATGGTTTAGCAGCGTATTCTTCAAGCCTTGATCAAATCGGAGTTTTAACGCAAAATGTTGAAGATGCTGCGATTTTATATGATGCTATTGCAGGTTATGATGAAAAAGATAGCACAAGTGCAAACATAGCTTTTGAACCAACCGCGCCAAAACTAAATGCAAATAAAAAGCTAAAAATAGCTGTGATTAAAAACTATATAGAGCAAACTAATGATGATGTAAAACAAGCCTTATTAAAAACTATAGATATATTAAAAGCAAATGGCCATGAGATTGTTTATAAAGACTTAATGGATTCTACATTTGATGTTGCGGCTTATTATATCATAGCAGCAGCTGAAGCAAGTGCAAATTTAAGCCGTTATGATGGCGTAAGATATGGTAGAAGAAGTGAAAAATGTGACAATCTTAGCCAAATGTATGTAAATAGCAGAAGTGAAGGTTTTGGTGAGGAAGTAAAAAGAAGAATTTTACTAGGAACCTTTGTTTTAAGTAGTGGCTATTATGATGCATACTACATCAAAGCACAAAAGGCTAGAAGATTTATCAAGCAAAAATATGAAGAAATTTTAAACGATTGTGATTTGATTTTTATGCCAGTTGCTCCAAGCGTTGCTTTTGGTTTTAACGATATAAAAACTCCAGTGCAAATGTATTTAGAAGATGTATTTACTATTTCAGTGAATTTAGCAGGACTTGGTGGCATTAGTGTGCCAGTAGGAAAAAATGAAAATGGACTTAGTATTTCTGCTCAGCTTATATGCAAAGCTTATGATGAGCAAACTTTATTAGATGGTGCTTTGAGCTTGGAAGAAATTATCAAAAACAAATAAAGGAAAAATTATGAAAATCATAAAACGCGCTTTGACTTTTGAAGATGTTTTACTAGTCCCTCAATATTCTGAGGTTTTACCTAAAGAAGTAGATATTAAAACAAGACTTACAAAAAATATCACCTTAAATATGCCTTTGATTTCGGCTGCTATGGATACAGTTACTGAACATAGAGCAGCTATTATGATGGCAAGGCTTGGTGGCATAGGGGTAATCCATAAAAATATGGACATAGCTTCACAAGTTAGAGAGATAAAAAGAGTTAAAAAAAGTGAAAGTGGCGTGATTATGGATCCTATTTATATAGGACCTAAAGCAAGTGTTAAAGAAGCGCTAGAACTCATGGCTGAATATAGAATTTCAGGCGTTCCTGTGGTAGATGAGAATAAAATTTTAATAGGAATTTTAACTAATCGCGATTTAAGATTTGAAACTAACTTTGATAATTTAGTAGAAAATGTAATGACAAAAATGCCTTTAATCACTGCTAAAAAAGGCTCTACTTTAGATGATGCAGAAAGGATTTTCTCTACTAATAAAGTAGAAAAACTTCCAATCGTAGATGAAAATAATCGCTTAGAAGGTTTAATCACTATAAAAGATTTGAAAAAACGCAAAGAATATCCAAATTCAAATAAAGATGCTTATGGAAGATTAAGAGTGGCTGCAGCCGTGGGTGTGGGTCAGCTTGATCGCGTAAAGGCTTTAGTAGAAGCTGAAGTTGATGTTATAGTAATGGATAGTGCGCATGGACATTCTAAAGGGATTATTGATACATTAAAAGCAATTAAGGCTGAATTTAATGTAGATGTGATAGTAGGAAATGTTGCAAGTGCTAAAGCAGTTAAAGATCTATGTGAAGCAGGTGCAGACGCTGTTAAGATAGGTATAGGACCTGGTAGTATTTGCACCACTCGTATTGTTTCAGGTGTGGGTGTACCTCAAATTTCAGCTATAGATGAATGTGCAATAGAAGCGAGTAAATACAGCGTGCCAGTAATCGCTGATGGGGGTATAAAATACTCAGGTGATATTGCAAAAGCTATCGCAGCAGGAGCAAGTAGTGTGATGATAGGTTCACTTTTGGCAGGAACTGATGAGAGTCCAGGTGAGTTATTTACTTATCAAGGAAGACAATATAAGAGTTATCGTGGCATGGGAAGCTTAGGTGCTATGCAAAAAGGTAGTTCAGATAGATATTTCCAAGAAGGTACAGCTCAAGATAAACTTGTACCTGAAGGTATTGAAGGTAGGGTGCCTTATGTAGGAAGTATAAAAAGTGTAGTACATCAACTTTTAGGTGGGCTTAGATCTTCTATGGGTTATGTAGGTGCAGTAGATATCAAAGCTTTCCAAGAAAGAGCTGAATTTGTAGAAATCACTGCAGCAGGATTAAAAGAAAGCCATGTGCATGATGTAACTATCACTGCTGAAGCACCAAATTATAAGGTGAGTAATTAATGGAATTTGAAGATCATATCAAACAAGCCGAGCTTTCTTTGGAAAAACTTAATGATAAAGATTTGGACCTTAAAACTTGCGTAGAAATTTATAAAGAAGGTTTAAAAAGTATCAAGCAAGCAAGAACTATGCTTGAAAATGCTAAATTAGAAATCGAGCAAGTAGATGAGTAGTGTTGTAGCTTTACAATTTCCCACTTTGGCTTTGAGTGAATCAAGGCTTGATTATTATCTAAAAGCTGCTAAGGAAAGTGGTGCGAATTTGGTGGTTTTGGGCGAGTATGTTTTAAATAGCTTTTTTAGTGAGCTAAAAACTATGCCAAAAAGTATGATCAAAGAACAAAGTCAAAGTAAAAAAGCAAGCTTGATAAAACTTGCTAAAAAATATGATTTAAATATTATTGCACCTTTCATAAGTGTTGAAAATGATGGTTTAAAAAAACTATGCTTAAAAGTAGGTCCACAAAATGTAAAAGTGTATGAGCAACAAATTTTAATGCCTTATGCACACTGGAATGAAGAAAAATTTTTTAACAATAAAAAAGCTGATAAGCTTAAACTTTTTACTTTCACACATGAGGGCTTAAAATGTGCTTTGCTTTTTGGCTTTGAGGCACATTTTGATATCTTTTGGCAAATGATCATGAAAAAAAAGATAGACTTAGTCATCATTCCCACAGCTAGTACTTTTGAAAGTAATCAAAGATGGCTAGAACTTTTAAAAACAAGAGCCTTTTTAAACTCAACAAGCATTTTAAGGGTTAATCGTATAGGTAATTTAAAGCAAGAAAATGAGTGGAAATTTTATGGAGATAGCTTTTTTATTAATGCTTTTGGCGAAGTGCAAGAGCAACTTGGCGATCAAGAAGAAATGCTTGTAGTGGAAGTTAGTAAGGCAAATGAAGCTAGAAATTTATGGGGCTTTGATAAGCTTGTGAAAAATTATGAAGAATAGTTTATATTTTAAAACACAAATTATACTTTTAATATAAAGTATAATTTGTTAGAATTAATAATTTAATATAGTAAATTTGGATTTAACTATTTTGTTTATTAACTATAAACCAAAGAATTGAAAATCCTATTATTCCAATTGGTAAGGCAAGCATAAATAATAAAAATTTTATAACTATTTTTGCAATGATTAAAAAAAGAGCATTGATAAAAAATACATTATCTCCAAGCAGTATATTTTTTAGTTCTTTCCATACAAAACATGCAAAAGGAAATAATAAAAATTAATTCCTAACATAATGAAAAAAGAGATGTCGCTAGACGGTGGAGTGATTAAATAAAAAAACAAAAAAATACATGCTGTAAACACATAATGTCTTATAAGTCACACTAGATTTATAGTGCTAAAAACTTTTAGTGGATTGATCAAATTTTACTCCTTATTTATTTATAAAATATTTTGCAATTTTATTTTTTTAAATTAATTTAAACTTAATATTTTTATTTTAATATTGTTATATTAATACTAAATTAAATATAAAGTAGTTTTAGTATTAATAATTTATATAAGATTGTGTAAATATTTTGATGTGGCTATGTGATTTATATCAGGATAAAATAAATACTCATTAAAAAGTTTATATTTTATTTTTAGTAAACAAATGATAGAATTTTGCCTTAAATTTTCAAAAAATTTGAGGCAAGAATGCAAAAAATTCATTTTATAGGTATAGGCGGTATTGGAATTTCAGCTTTGGCGAGATTTTTAAAAGAACAAGACTTTAAGATTAGTGGTTCTGATATCAAAGAAAGTAAAATCACAAAAGAATTAGAAAAAGAAGGTATAAATATAAAAATTCCTCATCATAAAGACAATGTCAAAGATGTGGATTTAGTGGTGTATTCAGCTGCTATTAAAGAAGATAATGAGGAATTAATCAGTGCAAAAAAACAAAACATCACAACGCTTTCAAGAAAAGAAGCCCTGCCTATGATTTTAAAAGACAAAAGAGTTTTTGCGGTTGCGGGAGCCCATGGTAAAAGCACAACTTCAAGCATTTTAGCAAGCTTGATAGAAGCTTCTGTTATTATTGGTGCAGTGCTAAAAGAAAGTGGCACCAATATGCTTTATAAAGAAAGCGAAAATCTCATTTTTGAAGCTGATGAGAGTGACAGTTCTTTTTTGAACTCAAATCCTTATTTAGCTATAGTGACTAATGTTGAAGCAGAACATTTAGATCATTATGGAAATGATCTTTCAAAATTATACAAAGCTTATGAAGACTTTTTGCGTTTGTCTAAAATTCAAGTGATTAATGCTGAAGATGAGTTTTTATCAAGTTTAAATTTAAATAATGCAAAAAAGCTTTACCCAAGCAAAGATATCACAAATATTTATATGAAAGTAGAAAATTTTAAGCCAAAAACCTATTTTACACTTAAAGATTTAGGCGAATTTAGCGTTTTTGGTATGGGTGAGCATGTGGCGATGGATGCTGCTTTGGCTATTTTGGCTGCGAGTGAATTTATAAATATAGAAGAGCTAAAAACTAAGCTTTTAAAATATCAAGGGATTAAAAAAAGATTTGATATTTTATTTGCAAATGAAAATATGGCCTTGATTGATGATTATGGGCACCATCCAACAGAAATCAAAACAACACTTAAAGCAGCAAATGAGTATGCAAGCCTAGCTGGATATAAAAAAATCATAGCTATTTTTGAGCCTCATCGTTATACGCGTTTAAGTGCAAATATAGAGTATTTTAGCGAGGTTTTAGCAAATGTTGATGAGCTTTATATTTTACCTGTGTATGCAGCAGGGGAAGCTAAAATAGATATTAATATGCAAAAATACTTTCCAAAAGCTAAATTTATAAAAGAAATTAAAAGAGAAGAAAATGCTATTTATCTTGATGATGAGTTGATTGAAAATGGCTTGGTAATTGGTTTTGGTGCAGGAGATATAAGCACAAAGCTTAGGGGTAAGTATGTTTAAGATTTTTTTATATGTCTTAGCTTTTTTTGCGATTTTACTTTTTTTCATTTTTTTGCGTAAAAAAATAGGCAAGATTAGTAATTATCTTTTGATTTTAGTGTTGATTTTGATGATTGCCTTTGCGATTAAATTTGAGTTAAGTGTCACAAGAAGTGGTATTTTAAAAAAAGAAACACTCAATGCATTTTTACAAGGACAAAGTCTAATTTGCAAAGATGTTAATGTCACTAAAGAGTATTTTAACTTTGAGCATGGAACGCAAAGTTTTATTTCAAATGGTAAAAATAAACAATTTAAAGCCTATGTTTTTGATATAAAAGATTGCAAGGTAGATAAATAATGCAAGAGCAATTTTTTAAAAAGCTAGATTTAGATGGCTATATAGAAGACTTTAGGGGACTTTTTGCAAGAGATAAAGAAATTTTTTTACAAGGTGATAGCAAGCTTCATTATAAAAGAATCAATGAGCTTTCGCTGATTGATTTTAATCCTCCACCTATGATAGAAGAGCTAAATAGTGCTTTAACTCATCTTAGTAAGCAAGGAATTTTACATTTAAGCCAAAGCTTTGAATTTATTAAAATCTGTATGTATTTTAGATACTTAAAGGGCTTAAAATTTGAAGAAAGTTTAAAAGAATGGCTTTTAAAAATAGAAATTCCACAGGCTATTTTAGAGCTTTTTGAGTATTTTGATGAAAAGGGTGAGATTAAAGAAAGTGTTGATGAAAGACTTGTTAATCTAAATTTAGCTCTAAAGATAAAAAAAGAAAGTTTGGTAGCTGAGTTTAAAAAACTTACCTATACCAAAAGTCTTAGTGCATATTTGATCGATACGCAAATCCATCTTATTAATGGTATGGAGGCCTTGCTTTTACGCGGTGGGTTTAATCATATCTTAAAAGCAAAAATCATAGGTAGAAGTAGTGGCGGTGGATTTTATGTGGTGCCTTTAAGCGTAGAAAAAATCCAAAGTCAAATAGATGAAATCAAAGATACTAAAGAAGAAATTTTTTATGAATATGCTAAAAAAATCAGCTTGATTTTTTATAAAAATTTGATGTTTTTGAAATTTATCAATAATGCTTTTGATTTATTTGATCATTATAGCGCTAGAGTTTTGATGGCTAAAAAACATGATTATGAGTTTGTTTTAGCTGATAGTTCTAATAATTTAAGTTTATATAACTTCGTACATCCGGCTTTAAAAAATGCAAAAAGCGTCAATATAGAATTTAATAAAAAAGTTTTAATCATCACAGGTGTAAATGCAGGTGGTAAGTCTATGCTTCTAAAAGGAATTTTAAGTGCAGCTTTACTTGCAAAGCATTTGCTTCCTATGAAAATTAATGCACAAAAAAGCCAAATAGGAAATTTCAAAGAATTTGATGCAATTTTAGAAGATCCACAAAATGTAAAAAATGATATTTCTACTTTTGCAGGAAGAATGTTGCATTTTTCTAAGCTTTTGGGTAAGAAAAATGTTTTATTAGGGGTTGATGAGATAGAACTTGGGACAGATTTTGAGGAAGCTGCGTGTTTATATACTGAGCTTATTTCTAAGCTTTTAGAACAAGATAATAAAATCATCATCACAACCCACCACAAACGCCTTGCTATGCTTTTGGCTAAAAATTCACAAGTAGAACTTATCGCTGCTTTGTATGATGAGGAATTATCACGTCCAAAATATGAGTTTTTAAAAGGCACTATAGGCAAATCTTATGCATTTGAAACGGCTTTAAGATATGGCATAAGTGCAAATTTAGTGCAAAATGCTAAAAAGCTTTATGGAGAAGATAAAGAAAATTTAGAAGAAATGGTAAGTAAAAATATCAATCTTGAACTTTCTTTACGCAAGAAAAATGAAGAGCTTGAGAAAAAAGAAGCTAAGGTAGATGAAATTTTACTTTCACTCAAAGATCAAAAAGAAAAAAATGAGCAAGAATTTAAAAAGCTTATTTCTAATTTAGAGTTTAAATACCACAAAGCCATAGAAGAAGCTAAAAAAACGATAAATCTAAAAGATATTAAAGAAAAACAAAGAAGTTTAAACAAAGCCAATGAACTTAAAAAAAGTATTGTTTTACCAAGTATGGAGCAAAATGAAGAGCTTAGAGTTGGGGATTTTGTAAAATATGAAAAAATCAAAGGTAAAATCACAGCTATTTCAAAAAATGATGCGATGATTCAAAGCGATGGTTTAAGTTTGCGTGTGCCTTTAAAGCTTCTTAAAAAAAGCAATCAAACCCCTACACAAAAGGTAAAATCAAGTGTTAATATAACCCGCCCAAGTGCTTTAAATATGACTTTAGATTTACACGGCTTAAGAAGTGATGAGGCGCTTGAAAGATTAGATAAATTTATCTCTGATGCTTTGATAGTAGGTTTTGATGAGGTGATAGTTTATCATGGTATAGGCACGGGAAAACTAGCTTTTGCGGTAAAAGAGTTTTTAAAAGCTCACAAAAGTGTAAAAAGCTTTAATGATGCTCCGATTAATCAAGGTGGTTTTGGTGCTAAGGTGGTTAAGCTTTAAGTAAAATTATAGTAAAACCTTTTAAACAATAATGAGGTTTAATAAATGAAACAAGTGATGATTTTAAGTGGAGCAGGTTTGTCTGCTCCAAGTGGTATAAAGACTTTTAGAGCTAGTGGTGGACTTTGGGAAGAGCATGATGTGATGGAAGTTTGCTCAGCAACTGGCTTTAGAAAAAATCCTAAAAAAGTTTTGGAATTTTATAATAAAAGAAGAAAAGAGTTAGCTGGTGTTAAGCCAAATCATGCACATAAAATCATCGCTTTATTGAAACAAAAATTTCCAAAACAAATTAGCATTTTAACGCAAAATGTAGATGATTTATTAGAGCGAGCAGGTTGTGAAGAAGTGGTGCATTTGCATGGTTTTTTACCTGAGCTTAGGTGTTTAGAGTGTGAAAATATTTTTAACATAGGCTATGAAAGTAGTGATGATAAAATTTGTCCTAAATGTCAAAGCAAAAGTATAAGACACAATATCGTGATGTTTGAAGAAATGGCGCCAAATTATAAGATTTTATATGAAAAATTACAAAATTGTGATTTATTTGTATGCATAGGCACAAGTGGGCAGGTTTTACCCGTGGGAGAGTATGCAAGAGTATGTAAGCAAAGTATATTAAACAATCTTGATGGGGATAAATATTTAGAAAGTAATTTCACAAAAGTTTATATAGAAGATGTTTGCACGGCTATTGATAAAATCAAAACCGATATAGAAAATTTCTTGGAAGCAAAATGCTAGAAGTAATCTTACAAGGTATAGTTTTAGGTATGGGTGTGTCTGTGCCTTTTGGACCTGTAAATATTTTGATCTTAAATACTGCTTTGTCTTCTTTTAAAAATGCTTTTTGCGTTGGGCTCGGTGCTTTAAGTGCTGATATACTTTTTTTGATTTTGATTAATCTTGGGCTTTTAAGCTTTGCAAATAATGAATTTTTTTATAAAATACTAGCGGTTTTTGGCTTTTTCTTTTTGAGTTTTATGGTATTTTTAATGCTAAGAAAAACAAGAAAAGTCGATCTTAACAAGGTAAATAAAACACATCCTTTAAAAGGTTTTAGCAAAGGGTTTTTCTTAAATGTTACAAATCCTTATGTTATAGGCTTTTGGGTGAGTGTAGCAGGGCTTAGCATGCAGAGTAAAAACTCTTTTGCCTTGCTTTTTGGTTTGGTTGGTTTTATTGTGTTTTGGATTTTTACTCTATCGTTTTTTGTGTCTAAATTCAAAGCACTTGTAAAAAACAAACATATATTTTACATTAATCTTTTTTCAGCATTTATTTTAGAGTATTTTGCTCTTTCTATGTTGTATAAAGCTTTTATAGGATAGAACATGCAAGTAGTTGAAATTTTTAAAGAATTGAGCAAATTTAAATCCATCACCCCAGATGATGATGGAGCATTAAATTATATTGCAGTGGAGTTAAGTGATTTTGAAGCTTTTTTTATAGAAAAAGAAGGTGTGAAAAATCTTTTGCTGACTAAAAAATTTAGTGATGATGGCGAGCATTTAGCTTTTGGCGGGCATGTAGATGTAGTGCCTGCAGGAGAGGGTTGGAGCAGTGATCCTTTTGAGCCTTTAGAAAAAGATGGGTTTATTTATGTAAGAGGTGCACAAGATATGAAAAGTGGCGTGGCTGCTTTTATGTGTGCAGTTAAGGAGGTAGAAAATTTCAAAGGAAGAATTTCACTGATTTTAACAAGCGATGAAGAAGGCGAGGCTAAATTTGGTACGCTTGAAGTGCTTAAATTTATGCAAGAAAAAGATATGCTACCTGATTTTGCTGTGGTTGCTGAGCCAACTTGTGATAAAAAATTTGGAGATAGTATTAAAATAGGGCGTCGTGGTTCTATCAATGCAAAATTGCTTATCAAAGGCAAACAAGGCCATGTAGCATACCCGCAAAAATGCATTAATCCTGTGCATAATTTTGCTTTTGCTTTGAAATTTTTAGCAGGTTTTGATCTTGATCCAGGCGATGAGGTATTTGCACCATCTAAAATCGTTATTACTGATATACGCGGTGGTATGGAAGTGTGCAATGTAACCCCAAATGATTTAAAATTGATGTTTAATGTAAGAAATTCTCCACAAACTAGCTTAGAAGATGTAAAAGCTTATGTAGAAAAGACTTGTGAAGGACTTGATTATGAATTGAGCATAAATCAAAGTTCAAATCCTTTTTTAACACAAAGTGATTCTAAAATCGTACAAAAGCTAAATGAGAGTGTACAAAAAATCACTCAAGTAGTGCCAGAACTTAACACCAAAGGTGGTACAAGCGATGCAAGATATTTTGCTGAGTTTGGTGTGAAAGTAGTAGAATTTGGCGTGTGCAATGATAGAATTCATGCAATTGATGAAAGAGTGAGTATAGAAGAGCTTGAAAAATTGTATTTAGTTTTTAAAGATTTATTAGAGAATTTTAACTAGGAAAAGCATGGATGTAATAGGAATTTAGAGTAGCCTCTCATTTAAGAGTACCTTGCAGCTACCGGCAAGTTAGCCCTCTAAACTTCTAAAATTATATCATTAATTTTTAAAATGGAGTTAATAGGAAGTAAAATGTCTTTTGAGCTTGATGTAAGTAGCTATGAAAAAATAGAAAAGCTATTTATAAATTTTAAATTTAGAATGATAAAAGGGATTAATGTTTTGCATTTTGGATATTTGTGGGGAGCTTGCAAAGAAGCACAAAAGATTTTAGAAAAAAATCAAAAATGCGAAGATTTGTTTGAGCTAATTATGAAAATTTATTCCAAAAGACGGAAAAATCATCAAGCAAATTTTTTACTTTTACAATGTTATGAAAATGCTCTAAGAAGTACTTTAGCAGTAAAAATAGCAAATTTGTATAATAAGTTAGATGATGATTGGTTTAAATCTAGCGAAGAGGCTTTTAATCCTGCTTTAAAAAGTCTTTTAAAAAAAGTTAAAAAGAGATGTCAAAAAATAGATGAATATAATAGCACTTGGCAAATTTTTGATGATTTTTGTCTGATTGATTTAGAAGAGATATTAATAGATCATTGGAGTGAATTTGCTTATATATTTAAAGATAAAAAAATATATAAAAATCAAGTCTTACCAAGTTTTGGCACCAAAGAACATCTTAAGACAAAACTAAGTCAAATAAGAAAAGCTAGAAATGAAACCTATCATAATAAACCTACAAAAATAAAATTTAAAAAAGATTTGGAAATTTTACTTTTGAAACTTGGTTATAATTTAGAAGATGCTATTGATATTGGAGAGATAAAAGAAGCTGTTATTTTAAGATTTAATTATAATAATGTAAGTGAGTAAGTATTTTAAGTAAAATAAGTAAAGGTTTTAAATGATTATTAATGGGCAAAAGCTTGAGTTAAAAGAGCTTAAATTCATGGACTATGTTCAAGAAAAGCAATTAAAAATAGAATTTATTGCCTTAGAATTAAACGGAGAAATTATCCCAAGGGATAAATTTGAAAATTTGATTTTAAAAGAAAATGATAAAGTAGAGATTGTTACTTTTGTAGGTGGTGGTTGATGAGAATTAAATTTAATGGTAGTATGATAGACACGCATTTTAAAAACACTTTGGAATTTTTTCAAAGTGTGAGTAAAAATGAAAATGATGTATGGATAGTCAATGGTTTTGCAACAAAAGAAAGTTTGGAGCTAAAAGAAAATGATGAGCTTTTTTGTATAGAAAAAAATACTTTACCACCATATGAAGCTCTTGATGCGATGATGAGGGCAAGACACACTCCAAAGCTTCATGATAAGCTTAAAAAGGCAAGTGTGGCAGTGTGTGGACTTGGTGGACTTGGCTCGCATATAGCTATAAATTTAGCAAGAAGTGGGGTTGGTAGGCTTCATTTGATTGATTTTGATGTGGTGGAGCCAAGCAATCTTAACCGCCAAGCTTATATGGTGGAAGATTTAGGTAAATTTAAGGCTGAAGCTTTAAAAGATCAAATTAGTAAGATTAATCCTTTTATAGAAGTATTTGCACAAGTTTTAAAAATAGAAAAAGAAAATATAGCCAAACTTTTTGCAGGTGATGATATAGTTTGTGAAGCCTTTGATAGTGCAAAATACAAAGCCCTTTTAGCGCAAAATTTTCACCAATACTATCCTCAAAAAACATTAATTTGTGCTTCTGGCTTAGCAGGATATGGCGATAGCAACAGCATACAAACAAGAAAAATTGCAAAAAACTTTTTTGTTTGTGGTGATTTAAAAAACGAGGCAAAAGTAGGTAATGGACTTATGGCACCGCGTGTAAATATTTGTGCAGGACATCAAGCGAATTTAGTTTTAGAACTTTTAGCGAGCGAGTAATGGAAAAATTAAAAATAGGAAAATATGAGTTTAATTCCAGGTTTATTTTAGGTTCTGGGAAATTTTCTTTTGAGCTTATAAAATCAGCCATTGAAGAAGCAAAAGTTGAGATTATCACCTTAGCTTTGCGTAGGGTAAATGATAAAGGCATAGAAAATATACTTGATTTTATCCCAAAGCATATTAAGCTTTTACCAAATACTTCAGGTGCAAGAAATGCTAATGAGGCATTGCGTATAGCAAGACTTGCAAGAGAGCTTGGTTGTGGAGATATGATTAAGGTTGAAGTAATTAGCGATAGTAAATATTTACTACCGGATAATTATGAAAGTATAAAAGCAGTAGAACTTTTAGCAAATGAGGGTTTTACACCTTTAGTTTATATGTATCCTGATTTATATGCAGCACGTGCTATGGCTAATGCGGGAGCTGCTGCTATAATGCCTCTTGGAGCTCCTATAGGAAGCAATAAGGGCTTAAAAACTAAAGAATTTATACAAATTTTACTTAATGAAATTAGCTTACCTATTATAGTAGATGCAGGTATAGGAAATCCAGCACAAGCTTGTGAAGCCATGCAAATGGGAGTAAGTGCAGTGATGGCAAATACCGCCATAGCTCAAGCTAAAGATGTAGCAAAAATGGCAAAGGCTTTTGCTTTGGCTATAGAAGCAGGATATAATGCGTATTTAGCAGGTATAGCAAATGAAAGTACGCCAAGTGCAAGCTCGCCTTTGAGTGGTTTTTTAAGAGATTAAAATGCAAAAATATCCTCATATGCAAAGTATTGAAAGTGAGATTTTAACTAAGGTTTTAAAAGAAGTTGAAAATTTTGATGAAAGTAAATTTAGCGCTTTTGATGTAAAACAAGCTTTAGTTAAAGATTATCTTAACATAGAAGATTTGAAAGCTTTGCTTTCAAGCGCAGCAGAAGATTTTATAGAAGATTTAGCACAAAAATCAAGCAAGATTACTCAAAAATATTTTGGAAATTCCATTTCACTTTTTACACCTTTATATCTTTCTAATTTTTGCAATAGCAAATGTACTTATTGTGGATTTCAAAAAGGAAATAATATTAAAAGAGCTAAGCTAAACGAGGCTGAAATTCACAAAGAAATGCAAGAAATTAAAAAAAGTGGCTTGGAAGAAATTTTACTCTTAACAGGTGAGGGCAGGGAATATGCTAGCGTAGAATATCTTGCCAAAGCTTGTGAGATAGCAAAAGAGTATTTTAAGGTCGTGGGAATTGAAGTTTATCCTATGAATGTAGATGAGTATGCATTGCTTCATGAAAAGGGTTGTGAATATGTAAGTGTTTATCAAGAAACTTATAATCAAAAAACTTATTCTAAAATTCATATTGAAGGTGAAAAAAGTGTATTTGAGTATCGCTTTCATGCACAAGAGCGAGCGTTAAAAGCAGGTATGAGAGGGGTTGCTTTTGGAACTTTACTTGGCGTGGATGATTTTAGAAAAGATGCTTTTGCTACGGCTTTACATGCGTATTTTTTACAGCAAAAATACCCTCATGCTGAAATAGCTTTATCTATCCCTAGACTAAGACCTATTATCAATAATAAAAAAATTCATCCAAAAGATGTGAGCGAAACAAGACTTTTGCAAGTTTTGTGTGCTTATAGATTATTTTTACCTTTCGCAAGTATTACTATTTCTACGCGTGAAAGAGCAGGGTTTAGAGATGGGGTTATTAAACTTGGAGCTACCAAAATGAGTGCAGGCGTGAGTGTGGGGGTAGGTGAGCACCAAGGTAATAAAAAAGGTGATGATCAGTTTCAAATTAGTGATATGCGTAGTGTTGATGAGGTTTTAGCTATGTTAAAAAATGCAAATTTGCAAGCTATAATGAGCGATAGTATTTATGTGGGATAAAAAAATCATTGCTATTAGCGATAGTCAAAATACCCAAGGAGATTTTTTAAATTTTATTGAAAAACTAAGTCAAAGTAGTATTGATGCTTTAGTGCTTAGAGAAAAACATTTGGATGAGTTAGAATATACTAAATTAGCCAAAGAAGTGTTAAAAATTTTTAATAAAACTCAAAAAATTTGCTTTTTGCATTATCATTATGAAGCTTGTTTAAAATTAAATCATCAATTTTTTCATGCTTCCTTAATAATTTTACAAAATTACCCACAAAGTTATAAAAAATTTGAGCTTTTGGGTACTTCCATCCATTCTAAAGAAGAATTAGATTTAGCTTATAAGTTTAAAGCAAATCATGCTTTTTTTGGGCATGTATTTGAAAGCTCATGTAAGGCTGATTTAACACCAAAGGGTATAAAAAATTTAAAAGATTTGTTAGAAGTTTCAAAAATACCCATTTATGCCATAGGTGGGATAAATATCCAAACTATAAACCACTTAAAAGATTTAAATTTAGCAGGCGTATGTATAAGAGAAGCTTTGTATAAAAGTAAAGATGTAAAAAACTATGTTTTAAAGTGTAAAGATCTTTTAGTCCAAAAGGACTAAAAGATTATAGCCAGAAAAAGTATGCAATTACTGCAAGCGCGATTGAGCAAAAGATATTTAATATAATCCCAACTTTTACCATTTCTTGTTGTTTAATATGTCCTGTACCAAAAACTATAGCATTTGGTGGTGTAGCAACTGGTAGCATGAAAGCACAAGAAGCACCAATAGCAATGATTAAAGCAAGTCCTAAAGCAGGAACACCTAAAGTATCTGCTATAGAGATAAATAAAGGCACAAGTAAGGCTGCTGAAGCAGTATTTGAAGTAAATTCAGTTAAAAATACTATAAAAAATGCCACAATTAAACCTATAATAAATAAATGTCCATTTTCTATAAATGAAATGATAGTATCAGCCATTACTTTACTAGCGCCAGAATCTCTTAATACTACACTTAGAGTGATACCTCCACCAAAGAGCATTAATACACCCCAATCGGTATTTTTTTGTATATTTTTCCAATCAATTACTTTAAAAGCACATACTAAAACAGCAGCCAATAAAGCAATAATTGCATCAAGATTTGCTATTTTGTGTCCAAAAATACTTGTGATGATAGGACTGATATTACCACTAAAAATCCAAGATAGTGCAACGACTAAAAAGATTATTAAAGTGATGATTCTAGGTCTTGTAAGTTCTATATTTTCAGTATGTAAATCAACTTGTAGATTAAATTTAGGTTTAAACATAAAGTATAAAATTAAAATCATTGCAGGTAGGAAAATTAAAACAATAGGAATTCCGTATTTTAACCATTGTGCAAAAGTAATGTGTAATTGAGTGGCAACGATTGCATTTGGTGGAGTTCCTACTATGGTGCCTATACCACCTATACTCGCACTAAAAGCTATACCTAAAAGGATGAAAACATAAGTATTTCTATCTTTTTGCGGATCAAGTGAAGCTAACATACCTATAGCAAGCGGAAGCATCATAGCTGCTGTTGCGGTATTACTCATCCACATAGATAAAAACGCAGTGGTAATAAAAATATACAAACTAGAAAGGCCTAAATGCCCTTTTGCTAATGTTAAAATTTTATGTGCAATAAGTTTGTCTAATTTTTGATGATGCATAGCTGCGGCCAAAGCAAAACCACCAAAAAATAAAAAGATATTAGAATCAGCAAAACCTGTTAAAGCTTTAGCGGTGGGTAGTAATCCCAAAATAGCAGCTAAAACAGGTACTAAAATAGCTGTAATAGTAACATGCAAAGCCTCACTAAGCCATAAAACGGCAATAAAAATTAACAAAGATAAACCTTGGTTTACTTTAGTTTCACCAAAAGGGGAAAAATAAAGCAAAGCGATAAATAACACTAAATCAGCAACGACTATAAGTGTTTTTGTATTTGAACTCATTTAACAACTCCTTTAAAATATTGCAGTTTTGTAACATATTCTAAATGAATTTTCTTTTAAATATCAATTTTTGTATAAAATTTTTTCAATAAAATTATTCTTGTGTGAAAAAAAGTAAGTTTTAGTAAAATTTATTTGTTTTTGGTATAATTTTTGCTAATTAAAAATCATAAAATAACAAAGATGATTCTAAGGAAAAAAAGATGTTAAAAAAAGTATTTGTATTTGTTTTAGCTTTATTTTTTAGTGCATGTGCTGTAAATTCTAAAAATCAAAGTGTTGCAAAAGTTAATGAGCTTATAAAAATTCAAGCACAATGTTATAATCCTTCTGATTCTAAAGCATATGAAGCAAAAATTAAAGGCCTTGTGTATATTAGTGATGTGGGACTTAAGTATTGCGCAAATAAAAGAACAATTGATAAAAGTGTTTCCTTAAAAAAAGTTTATATTCATAGGGTATATGATTTAAATGAGAATTTAAAATATTCTTCTTCTAATGGAAGTAATTATTACATCAATGAAAATTTCAACTATTATTTTTATGTGTTTTTAAAAGAAGAATTAGAAAATAGAGGTATAGTTGTAGTAGAAGATACACAAGATTCTCCTTATGTTTTAAGAGTAGATTTAAGTTTTAATGATTTTTATTCTAAATTTGATTCTAATTCTTTATTTTCAATTATTGCTAGTCAATTGACACTAAAAGATATTAATACCAATAAAACTATTAATATTAAAACCAAACAAGAAGTTAAAGGTTTTTATAATATCAAAGATCTACCTTTTTTCACTCAGCTTCTTATAAAACAAGTGGCTAATAAATCTGCAGATATTATCAGCTCTTTGTGAGGTGTTTTAATTGCCATGGATTTTCCTTTGCGAGTTTTTGTCCAGCTTGCAAGGAAGAGCTTTTAGAATATTCTTTAGGTATAAGAGAACTTGAGGGAAATTTTAAAGTTTATTATTTTTATCAATATGAGCAAATTAAGCATTTGATTTATTTTAAACACAAATTTCAAGGCTATTTTGTTTTAAATGCTTTAGCAAAATTGAGTTTTGCTAAATTTGAGGATTTTTTTCAACCATCTTGTAAAATTAATGCTATAGCTTTAGATGATAAAACATATAAAAATTACTCTCATACTGCTATTTTAACTAAATACTTAAATACTAAATTTATAAAACCTATGTATCACACCTTGCAAGCTAGTTCAGAATTTAAATATAGTGGTAAAAGTTTGAAATTTCGTAAAGATAATAAAAGATCTTATAAGCTTTTAAAGCGTCCAAAATATCCTGTAATTTTAGTAGATGATGTGATAACTACTGGATTAAGTTTATTAGAGGCAAAAGAGCTTTTAGAAAAAAATAATATTGAAGTGCTTTTTGCTTTAGTTTTGGCTAATGCAAAATTTGATACAATATAGGCATTAATTTTAAGGATTTTTATGGAAAATATTTTTACTAAAGATTCAGATATTGAAAATATAGATATAGAAAGTTCTATAAAAAGTAGTTATTTAGATTATTCTATGAGTGTTATTATAGGCCGCGCCTTGCCTGATGCTAGAGATGGGCTTAAACCTGTTCATAGAAGAATTTTATATGCTATGAATGATTTAGGTGTTGGAAGTCGTAGTACATACAAAAAATCAGCGCGTATAGTGGGTGATGTAATCGGTAAATATCATCCACATGGTGATACAGCTGTATATGATGCTTTAGTAAGAATGGCGCAAGATTTTTCTATGCGTTATCCAAGCGTAGATGGACAAGGAAACTTCGGTTCTATTGATGGTGATGGCGCTGCTGCGATGCGTTATACTGAAGCTAGGATGACGATTTTAGCTGAAGAGCTTTTGCGCGATATAGAAAAAGATACGGTTGATTTTATACCAAATTATGATGATTCTATGAGTGAGCCCGATGTTTTACCTGCTAGGGTCCCAAATTTATTGCTTAATGGCTCAAGTGGTATTGCAGTAGGTATGGCTACTAATATTCCTCCGCATAGCTTAAATGAGCTTATTGATGGTTTGCTTTATTTAATTGATAATAAAAACGCAAGTTTAGAAGAAATAATGCAATTTATTAAAGGACCTGATTTTCCAACCGGCGGTATTATCTTTGGTAAAAAAGGTATTATAGAAGCATACCGCACAGGTCGTGGTAGGGTAAAAGTAAGAGCAAAGACCCATATAGAAAAAAGAGCTAATAAAGATATTATCGTTATAGATGAACTTCCTTATCAAACTAACAAAGCAAGATTAATAGAGCAAATCGCTGAACTTGCCAAAGAAAAACAAATCGAAGGTATTGTTGAAGTTAGAGATGAGAGTGATAGAGAAGGAATTCGCGTGGTGATTGAACTAAAACGCGATGCTATGAGTGAGATTGTGTTAAATAATCTTTTTAAATCTACCACTATGGAAAGTACTTTTGGTGTGATTATGCTTGCTATACATAATAAAGAGCCAAAAGTTTTTTCTTTAATTGAGCTTTTAAATTTATTCTTAAATCATAGAAAAACTGTAATTATTAGAAGAACTATTTATGAGTTGCAAAAAGCTAGAGCTAGAGCACATATTTTAGAAGGTTTAAAAATTGCACTAGATAATATTGATGAAGTGATAGCTTTGATTAAAAACTCTCCTGATAACCCAACGGCTAAAAATTTATTAATGCAAAAATTTGGTCTAAGCGAGCTTCAATCTAATGCTATTTTAGATATGAAATTAGGCCGTTTAACAGGTCTTGAGAGAGAAAAAATTGATAATGAATTAAGGGAATTATTAGCAGAAATAGAGAGGCTTGATCAAATTTTAAAAAGCGAAACTTTGCTTGAAAATTTAATCAAAGATGAGTTAAAAGAAATCAGAACAAAATTTGATGTACCGAGAATTACTCAAATTGAAGATGACTATGATGATATTGATATAGAAGATTTAATACCAAATGAAAATATGGTAGTTACTATTACTCATCGTGGTTATATTAAGCGTGTTCCAAGTAAGCAATATGAAAAACAAAAACGCGGTGGTAAAGGTAAGGTTGCAGTCACAACTTACGATGATGATTTTATAGAAAGCTTCTTTACAGCAAATACACATGATACCTTGATGTTTGTTACTGATCGTGGACAGCTTTATTGGCTTAAGGTTTATAAAATTCCTGAAGGAAGTAGAACTGCTAAAGGCAAAGCTGTGGTTAATCTCATTAATCTACAAGCAGATGAAAAAATCATGGCAATTATTCCAACCACTGATTTTGATGAAAGTAAATCATTGTGTTTCTTTACTAAAAATGGTATCGTAAAACGCACAAATTTAAGTGAATATCAAAACATTAGAAGCGTGGGTGTAAAAGCGATTAATCTAGATGAAAATGATGAACTTGTTACTGCAATTATCGTAGCAAGGGATGAAAATGAAACTCAAGAACAAAATTATGAAGAAAATTTAGAAAATGAAATGCTTGAACCTAATGAAGAGCTTGATAATACTATCGTTGGTAAAATGCTTTTTGCGGTTACTAAAAAAGGTATGTGCATTAAATTCCCACTTGCTAAAGTTAGAGAGATTGGCCGTGTAAGTAGAGGGGTAACTGCGATTAAATTTAAAGAAAAAGATGATGAGGTTGTGGGTGCTGTTGTTATAGAAAATGACGCTCAAGAAATCTTAAGCGTAAGTGCAAAAGGTATAGGTAAGCGTACTGATGCTGGAGAATATAGACTTCAAAGTAGAGGTGGTAAGGGTGTTATTTGTATGAAACTTACTGCCAAAACAAAAGATTTAATCGGTATAGTCATAGTTGATGAAAGTATGGATTTAATGGCATTAACAAGCAGCGGTAAGATGATACGCGTTGATATGCAAAGCATTAGAAAAGCAGGTAGAAATACAAGTGGTGTAATTGTTGTTAATGTTGAAAATGATGAGGTTGTAAGCATTGCTAAGTGTCCTAAAGAAGAAGATGAGGAGTTAGATGCTGAAACTAATATGGATTTAAATTTAGAATAGTAAAATTATTGGAATGCTTTTTGCTGTTTTAATAAAATCAAATAAATTGAAGGTGTAAAAAATGAAAAAAGTTATTTTTATGTTTTGTTTAGCTTTGGGTTTTAGTGCTTGTGCACTAGATCAAAGAGGTGTGAATCCAAATCAGACTCAAGCAGCAAATTCTGATGTTGTGGTTCAAAAAGTTGATAAAGATGATGTGCGTAACATCATTAGAGAAGAAAAAATGCTTGCAAATGATACAAGTACAGACAATGATTTAACTTTTACAGCGGTGGGTGAGGGTATTGCTCCTTTAAATACGGTTTCAGTTGGTCAAGCTTTGGCTTTAGCTAAAAGAGCGGCAATTACCGATGCTTATAGACAATTAGCAAGTAAGTTGTATGGTGTCAGAGTTAATGGTAAAGATACAGTAAAAGATGCAATGCTTAAAAGCTCAACTATTACAGCGCAGGTAAATGGTTTGATTAAAAATGCAAGTGTTGTAGATCAAGACTTTAAAGATGGTCTTTATAGAGTAAATGTAGAACTTAAAATTGATGCTGACAAGTGGAAAGAATTGTTTGCTTATTAATCCTCATAATTTTTAATGCTACTGCCCAAGATGAATTTATATTTTGGGCAGAACTTTCTAATAAAAATTTTATTCTTTATCATCAAAATGAAACTATTTCTATGGCTATGACTAAAAGTAAAAATAAAAATTTAGAATATGCTTGTGAGTTAGCATATACACCAAGTGATTTGAAATCTTTAATACGCAATGATTTTGGTATGGTGGCTGAAGAAAAGATGACAAAGCTAGATAAATTTAACTTTTTAAATGCTCACAAAAATGATTTAATTGATTGCTTTTTTAACTCAAAAATAGATGTAAAAGACTTTGTAAAAAGTGAACAAGCAAGTGCGCAAAGTGAAACTTATGTGAGAATTTTGCCACTAAGATTTATAGTTGAATTTCACGATAATAGTGCCTTTGTATATTATCTTAAATAAATACAAAGCTTGCTTTTATAAAAATCAAGTTAAAATACTTAAAAAAATATTAAGAGTAAAAGATGTATAAAAGTATCCCTCGTTATTTGTTATTTAAATATCTGCGTTTTGATAAAGATCAACCCTTTATTATGCTTTCAAAAATTTTAGCCTTTTTAGGTGTAAGTATAGGACTTTGTGTGCTTTTAGTTGCAATGGCTATTATGAATGGCTTTGATAAAGAATTTGAGAGAAAACTTTTTACTATGAATTATCCTATCACTATATTACCGCGTTTTGGAGCAAATGTAGATGATAAATTATTACAAGAATTAAGAAGCAAATTTCCAAATTTATTATTTAGCCCTTATATTACTACTCAGGTTATAGCAAGAAATGATTTAAAATTGGAAGGCGGTATGCTTTTTGGAGTTAATTTTGAAGATGAAAAAAAGATCAATGAGGTAGTAGCTCAAGCTTTAAAAGATAAAAAATTAGATAATTTTGATATTTTAATTGGTAAGGGCTTAAAAGATGAATTTGGACTTGATTATAATGAAAAAATTACCTTAATTTTTTCCAATCTTAATGCAAGCGGATTTTCGCTTATTCCAAAAGTTAAAAGATTTGATGTTATGGCTGATTTTTCTTCAGGTTTGTTAGCTTATGATAAAGCTTATATGTATACAGATGTAAAAGCTTTAGCTAAGATTTTGTCATATCCCCAAGGAAGTTATGATGGGGTACATGTATATTCAAATAAGCCTTTTGAGGATATTAAACAAATTGAAGCTTTCTTGGGTGCAAGATATGCTAGTATAGGTTGGTGGGAGCAAAATGGAAATTTCTTTGCAGCATTAGCTTTAGAAAAAAGAGCTTTGTTTATAGTATTGATGTTGATTATTTTGGTCGCAAGTTTAAATATAGTAAGTTCTTTATTAATGATAGTAATGAATCGTCGTAGTGAGATAGCTTTGTTGCTTTCTTTAGGAGCTAGTAAGTTAGAGATTAAAAAAACATTTTTTTCTTTAGGATTTTTGATAGGTGGAAGTGGTATCGTAGCAGGTGTGATACTTGCAGCTATTGCTTTGTGGGTACTTGGAAATTTTGACATTATTTCTTTACCAAGTGATGTTTATGGTATGAGTAAGCTACCTTTGGAGCTTTCTTTTGTTGATTTTTGTACTACGATTTTTGGTGCTATTATGATTGTAAGCTTGTCTTCTTATTATCCTGCTAAAAAAGCAACACAAGTAGATATTTTAGATACTTTAAGAAACGAATAAATTGAAAAATTTATTCGTTTAAGAATTTTTGAATTTCATTGAAAAAGTTTTCATAACTGATATCTTTAATGGTTTTAATAAATTTTCCATTCTCATCAATCAAATAAAATTCGCCACTATGTGCTATAGAATATCCCATAGCAGAATCTTTAAGATTGATTTTTTCATATACTACGCCATAATTTTTAGTAACTTTTTCTAATTCTTTTTCATCTTTAGCAACTAATGCAGTTGAATTTGGGTAAAAATACTTAACCCATTGGCTAGTTTGAGTTAAGTTGCTATCTCTTGCTGGATCTAGTGAGATAAATATCACATGAGCTTTTTCTTTATTTGGCATTTTTTCTAAAACATTAGCAATCAAGGCAAGCTCACTAGGACAGACATCAGGACAATATGTATAGCCAAAATATACAATTAGTTTTTTACCGATAAAATCTTTTAGACTAAGTATGCCTTTTTCAGAATTTAAGTGAAAATTGTATTTGTTGTTTTCAAAATACTGCACAGATATAAAAAATACTCCAAAAATTACCACAATTAATAAAAAAATATTTATTTTTTTCATATTTTATCTCTTTACATCAAAGTCAAAATAAAAACCTAGTGGAGTTTCATCATCAAAAAGCTCTATTCTAAAACGCATTATATCTAGCGTGCAAGAACTTAAAACTAATTTAGCATGATAAGTATTGTTTATTTTTTTAAATTGTGGAACAATATCTCCCATATACATATTAAGTCCATAAACCCTAGCATTAAGTTTTTTAAACTCACCTAAATTGGTAATATTTAAATCAAGCTCATTTAATGTAGTAATAGGCTTTGGATTTAAATTTACTAAGACTTTTTTATCCTTAAAATTGTATTCACATTCTTGAATGTTTAGATCACATGTTAGAGGTGTTAAAGTGGTAATTAATTCTCTCTTTTTTCCGGTATTTGATGAATTGATGTAAAAATAAGCCCCGCATATAGCAAAGACTATAGCTAAGGCAAAGACAAGTAGATTTTTCATTATTTTTTAATGCTTCTTGACTTGATATCTTTTAGTTCAATTGTACTATTATCATCAAAATAAAGAGTTAGATTGGCCTTTGTTTGCGGTGTGATATTTTCTTTGAGATTTAGTATCATAATGTGCATCCCACCAGGTTTAAGTTCAGTGCTTGAATTAGCTTTTATTGTGATTTGAGGAATTTGAACCATCATTTTTTTACCATCTTTCATAATATGATCATGAATTTCAGCTGTATCGCTTAATGAACTTTGAGCTTTTATGAGTTTAATATCTTTGTTTGAGTTGTTTTTAAGTTCTAAAAAAAATGCCGTTGTTTTAGAATTAGGTGGAGTTTGTCTTACATAAGGATCATTTATAGTAATTTGATTTGAAAAAGCAAAAGTGCTTAATATGGCTAAACTAAGTAATTTTTTCATTATTTTTCCTTTTTTTGTTTTTGGTTATTTGTAAACATTATACACGGAAAAAATTAAAAATATATTTATTGTAAAAATATTATAATTAGCTCTTTGTTGTTTTAATTTTTAATAGAAAGGTGAAAATTGTTTAAAATTATATTAGCATTGTTTAGTTTGGCTGTGTTTGCAAATGCAAATAATCTTGCAAAAATTTATCTAAACGAAGGTATTGATGCAGTTGAAAGGGTATTGGAACAAGAGTTAAGTAAAAAAGATTTTTGGCTTGATGAGATAAAAGACAAAAATATTAGTTTAGGATATTATGAGGAAAATGTTGCAATAGTTTTAACAAATAAAAGTGATAAAATTATTAGAGTTTATCACTACAATGATGGAAAAGTAGAAAAGAAATTTATCCAAAGGGATGTTTTAACAGGTTTAGCTGGAGATAAAGAAGTAGAAGGAGATTTAAAAACTCCAATAGGTTTTTACGAACTTGGAAAGAAATTTTATCCTGGTGATCCATATTATGGCCCATTTGCATTTGCAACAACTTACCCAAATGTTTTAGATAAAACTTTGGGTAAAACAGGTGGTGGTATTTGGATTCATGGCTATCCTTTAGATGGAACACGCTTGGATACTTATAAAACTAGAGGTTGTATTGCTGTGCATAATGATTTATTGGAAGATTTTAATAAATTAGTAGCTGATAGAAAATCTTATGCAATGACAGAAGAGAAAAATAAAGTAAGAGCAACTCATGATGAAATAGCGATTTTACTAGCTAATTTATTTGCCTGGAAAGATAGTTGGCAAAAAAGTGATATAAATAAATATTTATCTTTTTATGATAAAAAAATTTTTAAACATAATAATAAATCCACTTATGAGCAATTTGCAAAAAATAAAGAAAGAATTTTTGCAAAGAGAGAAAAAAAGAGCATTAAATTTTCAGATCTTAGCATAAGTCCTTATCCAAATGATAAAAATGAGAAAATTTTTAGAATAGGATTTTATGAAGACTATCGTAGCACTAACTATAAATTCAAAGGAGAAAAAGTCCTTTATGTTAAGCTAGTTGAAGATAAAATGCAAATTTTAGCTGAACAATAATGGCATATATAAAAATTGATCGTTTGGCTTATGAGTATAATCTTGACTTAATAGCCTCTAAAGCAGGAGGTTATCAAAAAGTAATATGTGTTTTTAAAGATAATGCTTATGGACATGGAGCTAAGCTTTTAGCTCCTATAGCTAGAGCAAAAGGTATAAATTTTATAGCGGTAAAAAATGAAGCTGAAGCAAAAGAGCTTGAAGATATTTTTGATAATATCTTAATTTTATCCCATCATCCACATGGCAATGAAAGTGAAAAATTTATTTATGCTTTAAATGATAAAAATGATATTAAAAAATTCAAGCAAAATATAAAAATTCATTTAGTTGTAGATACAAATATGCATAGAAATGGAATTATACCTGAAGAAATTCAAGAAATGATACAAGAACTACAAAGCAATAATTTAATACTTCATGGAGTGATGATGCACTTTGCAGGAAGTGATGAAATAGATGCTAGTTATTTTGTGCAAAAACAAAAATTTAAACAAGCTAAAGAGCTAATATATACTTTGCTTTGTGATGAAGCTAAAAAGCTTATATTTCATTCACATAATTCTGAAGCATTATTTAGAGCAAGCGAGCTTGGGTGCGATGAGTATTGTAGAGTAGGGCTTGTGCAATTTGGCTATGCACATTTTAATAAAGACTTACGCAAAGTTTTAAGTTTATGGGCTGAAAAATTAAGCCAAAGAGTGTTAAAAAAAGGTCAAAGTGTTGGTTATGGTGGTGTATATAATGCAAAAGAAGATCTTGAAATAGCAACTTATGATTTAGGTTATGCAGATGGGCTTTTGCGTTATGATGGAAAACAAGATTTTTTTCTTCCTAATGGTAAGAAATTGCTTGGAAAAATGTCTATGGATAGTTTTTCTTGTGAGAATGATGAAGATGAAATTTGTGTTTTAAATGATGCAAATATTATGGCTAGTTTTTTTAATACTATCAACTATGAAATTTTAGTCAAACTTTCTCCAAATTTGAAAAGAATTTTAGTTTAAGATAAAAAGTGTTAATATATCTAAAGAAAGGGCAAATATGGCATTTTTAAATTGGGCTATTTTAATTTTATTTTTATTTATAGTATTTTTATTGATAAATCGTTACGAGAGAAAAATAAAAATTTTATATAAAAATATTGAAATCTTGAAAAACGAGTGTAAAAAAAATAGTGAAAATATAGAAAAAAATAGAATTTTAATAGAAAAAAATAGATCAAATATCGAAGATATAAAAATTCAAGATTAATTTTTATCTTGAAGTATTTTTGCTATCAATTCTAATGGATGTAAAAAATGCGTGGAGGATTTTTCATGCTCTAATGCATTTGAAATTTGCATTCTACAAGCTGAACATTCTGCACTGATAATCTCCACATTGCTTTTTTGTATATTTTGAGCTTTTCTTATACCAACTTGCAAAGCTTTTTCATAGTGATCAGTTTGCATACTAACACCGCCAAAACCACAGCATTCATTTGAGTTAATAAGTTCTTTGAAAGTATAGTTTTGTTTAAGCAAGGCTCTAGGTTCTTTAAAAACACCTTGCATTTTTCTTGCATGACAAGGATCGTGGTATGCAATTTTTGTCTTTAATTTTTTCTTTGTTTTTAAAAGCTCTTCTAGTTTAGTATATTCATAAAAATATTTTGTTGCAAGTAGTATTTTACTAGAAATATTTTTAGCTCTTATAGCCCATTCTTCATCTTTTTGCATGTGGAAAAAATGTTCATAGTCTATATTAATCATCGTAGAACAGGTTGCTTCGGGGATAATGATATAATCTAGAGTTTTTAATTTTTCTTCAAAATAAACGATATTTTTTTTAGCTAAAATTTCTACACTTTTAAAATCTCCAGTAAAATAATGAGGAGCACCGCAACAAGATTGATCTTTTAGTAAATCTACATTGATTTTAAGATGTTTACAAATTTCAAGTAAAGCAAAGCCCGTATTTGTATAAGAGTAATTTGACAAGCAGCCTATAAAAAGTCCTATGGTTTTTTCACCTTGATTATTTATGAAATCAGGATTAGAAGCTAGAAAGCTTTTGTTAGCTAAAGAAGGAAGCAAACGATCTTTTTTAATTAAAGGTAGGTTAAATTTAGCTTTCATTCCCAAATTTTTATGTTGTAAACTAAAAGCACAGCTTTGGAAAACATAACCAAATCTTGCTAAAATATCTAGAATTTTTCTGCGTCTTAGAAAAAAGAAAGCAAGTTTTTTGTACCAAGCAATGCCAAATTTTTGTGCTATATCGTAACGCACTTTTTCAATAGCACTATCCACTCTTAAATGGCTTGGACAAACTTCAACGCAATTTGTACACAAAAAACATGATTCAAATATTTTTTTAAGATTTTTATCAAGCTCTAGTTCTTGGTTTTCATAAGCACTGATTAAATCTAAAAAGCCACGAGGGGAAGTACTCTCATCACGATTTATTTCATGTATGGTGCAAACTGGTATGCATTTTCCACATTTTACGCAAGCATTAGAAATTTCATTAACATTTAACATATTAAACCGTTTTAGAGAAAACTTTTTTATCTTCGCTAATGCGTTTTAAATATTTATCAAAACACATAGCAATATTACGGATTAAAAGTACTCCTGTTTCATTAACTTTGATATGAGTTTTATCTATGTTGATAAATTCATTAAGTTTTTGGAGTTCTTCTAAATCTTGCTTAAAATATTCAAAAAAATCAATCTTAAATTTACTTTCAATATTTTTTATATTAAGAGCAAAATTACTCATAAGTTCCATAATAACAGCTTTTCTTAGTTCATCATCATCATCAAGCATGATACCTTTTTCGCAAGGCAATCGACCTTCATCGATAGCCTTTTCGTAGCTTGGCATATCTTTGAAATTTTGCATATAGTGTCTTTTACCTTCGCCTATACTTGTTAGGCCAATCCCGATTAAATCGGTTCCGCCTTTTGTAGTATAGCCTTGAAAATTTCTATGCAAACTACCATTTTCTAAGGCTTTAAAAAGTTCATCTTGTGGTTTTGCAAAATGATCCATTCCTATCATTTTATAACCATTTTGAGTTAAAAATTTTTCACAATATTCTAAAATTTGAAGTTTTACATCAGGGCTTGGTAGAGTGTTTTCGTCAAATTTTCTCATATTTTTTTTAAGCCAAGGCACATGTGCATAATTAAAAATAGCAAAGCGATCGGGATTAATCAGCAGTGCTTTTTCTAAAGTTTGCTTAAAACTTTCTAGACTTTGATAAGGAAGGCCATAAATTAAATCCATATTTACTGAATTTATCCCTTTTTTTCTTACCATATCTACTGCATTTTTGGTAAGTTCAAAAGGTTGAATTCTATGAATTTCCTTTTGAACCTTTTCGTTAAAATCTTGCACACCAAAACTAATACGGTTGAAGCCATTTTGAATTAAAACATCAGCTTGTTCTTCATTTAAGAATCTAGGATCAATTTCACAACTTACTTCACTATCTTGGGTAAAATTTGGAAAAATGCTTTTTATTTTAAAAATCAAACTTTGCAATTGTTTAGCAGAAAAAAAAGTAGGTGTACCACCACCAAAATGCATTTGAGCTACTTCTCTTTGTGTGTCAATGGTATTTGTTAAAAGATCAAGTTCTTTAAAAAGATAATTTAAATACCTTTCTTTACTTTCTTCTTTTGCGGTATATATTACATTACAACCGCAAAAATAACAAGCACTCCTGCAAAAAGGCAAATGAAAATATAAAGATAATTGTGCTGTTTGTTGTTTTAAAATTTTTATATAGTCTTCATATTTAAAATGGGTGTTAAATTCTACTGCAGTAGGATAAGAAGTGTATCTAGGTCCTGCTTTGGAGTATTTAACAAAATTTTTATAATCTCTCATTTTTTGCCTTTTTGCATCATTTCTTTCATGTTTATAAATAAGTTAGGATGTTTTGTATGAATATTGCTGATTAATTGATCTAAATCAATATTAACTTCTTTTATACCTTTGGAAACTTGATGTTTAATCTCATCCATTGCGACTGTCCATACATCATTAAAGTCAATAGGAATTTGTTGATAGATAGCCTTTTCTAGTTTAAGTTCAAAATTATCCTTTTGTATCTTTTTGGCACTTTGTAAAAACTCAATCAGAGTTTTTACAGAAAACATAGTTTTAACTTCATCATTTTCATCTACTATAAACCATGGTTCGGGTGCTAAATTATGGCCATTTTTTAGACTTAACTTTTTTTCTTTATCGTTAATGTGGGTTAGATGAAATATAGTTTGATTGTGTTTTTCTATGCCCAAATGATTAGATAATTCATTGATTACATCTTGAGAGCTTTTTTTGCTTAGACTATTCAATCTCACTCCTTATTTGTTAATAATTTTGCAATTTCTTTTGCATGATAAGTTATGATAAGCTTAGCTCCAGCTCTTTTAAAAGCAAGCATAGTTTCAAGCACTATTTTTTCATAGTCAACCACACCTGCTTTTTGACCTGCTTTTAGCAAAGCATATTCCCCGCTTACATTATACACACAAAGTGGAAGTTTAGAATGATTTGCTATATCTTTTACTACATCTAAATATGCAAGTGCTGGTTTTACCATTAAGATGTCAGCACCTTGTTTTTCATCTTCTAAGCTCTCACATAAGGCTTCTTTACCATTGGCAAAATCCATTTGATAGGTTTTTCTATCTCCATAACTTGGTGCAGAATCAGCCACATCTCTAAAAGGCCCATAATAGGCTGAAGCAAATTTAGTAGAATAAGCCATAATAGGTAAATTTTCAAAACCATTTTCATCTAAAGTTTTTCTTAAAGTTTCAATAATACCATCCATCATGCCGCTTGGTGCTATCATATCTGCACCGTTTTTAGCATGAATTAGAGCTTGTTTGGCTGAAATTTCTAAAGTTAAATCATTATCTACGCTTTTACTTTTTGGATCAATAATACCACAATGCCCATGATCAGTATACTCACAAAAACAAAGATCGGTAATTACTACCAAATCAGGAAATTTTGCTTTAATAGCTCTTAGACTTGTAGCAATCAAGCCATCATCGCTTAATGCATCACTTCCACAACTATCTTTTTTGGAACTTTCTAACACGCCAAATAAAATAATCGCTTTAATACCAAGATTAATTAACTCCTCACATTCTTTTAAAATTTCATCTAAGCTCATTTGAAACACACCTGGCATAGACGTGATTTCATTTTTAATATTAGCACCATTGATAACAAAAAGTGGATAGATTAAATCATCTAAATTTAAGGTATTTTCTTTTACTAAGCTTCTAATATTCTCATTAAGTCTTAATCTTCTAAAGCGTTTAAACATAAATTTCCTTTTTGTTTGTTAAAATTGTTTAAATTCTAGCATATTTTTTATAAAAAAGGTAAAGTAAAATAATGACTATTCAAATTTCTGAAATAGCAAAACTCCCTACTCGTTTTGGGGAATTTAATATACAAAGTTTTAAAGAAAATGATAAAGAACATCTTTGTATTTTTAAAGGAAAATTGGAAAAAGAAGTTAATATTAGAATCCATTCAGAATGTTTAACAGGGGATGTTTTGGGAAGTTTAAAGTGTGATTGTGGAGAACAGCTTGATTTTTCTTTAAAATACATTCAAGAGCATGGTGGTATGGTAATTTATCTAAGGCAAGAAGGAAGAGGTATAGGACTTTTTAATAAAATTAATGCTTATGCTTTGCAAGATAAGGGTTTTAATACCATAGAAGCAAATCATCAATTAGGTTTTAAGGCAGATGAGCGTAGTTATGAAATAGTAGAATTTATACTTAAGCATTATAAGATTTCTAAAATTAACCTTTTAACTAATAATCCTGAAAAACTAAATTCATTAAAAGAAAAAATTAATTTAAGAGTGCCTATTTTAATAAAAGCAAATCGTTTTAATAAAGATTATTTAGAAATTAAATATACACAAATGGGACATTTAAATTGAAAAAATACGAAGAGCAATTAAATTTTTTAAAAAATTTTGCAAATAAAGATGATTTTTTTAAAAAAATCACGCTCTATAAAGAGTTGTTAGAAAAATTTAATGCTGTGCATAATTTAACTCATTTTGAAAATATAGATGAAAATATTATTGATAGTGTTAAAATTTTAGATTTTTATGATTTGAGTAATAAAAAAAAGATCATTGATATTGGAAGCGGGGCTGGTTTTCCTGCATTATTTTTAGCTTGTATTTTGCAAAATAATGAATTTTTTCTTTTTGAGCCTAGCGCTAAAAAGGCTTCATTTTTAAGGGTGGTTAAAACTGAACTTAATTTGATAAATGTAAATATCATAAAAGAAAAATTACAAAACTATCCACCTTTTAAAGTAGATTTAATTACTTCAAGAGCTTTGATGGATGTAAAACCTTTGGTAGAAATTTCAAATGGTTTTTATGATAAAAATACTTTATTTTTGCTTTATAAAGGAAGTGAAGTTTATGATGAATTGCAAGAATTGAAAGATTATCAAATTTTTAATCAAGGCTTTAGGAATTATTGTCTTTTAAAGATAAAGGAAAAATTATGTTAATTTTTGGACATCCTTTGGTAAATATGCAAAAATTTAGTCATTATGAAAATATTTTTATCAAAACAAATGTAAATTGTTTTAACTATAATGAACAAAATATAAAAAGTGCAAAAGAGGAAAAAATAGATTTTGCTATATATGCCAAGAATGAGGAAGAAATTTTACTTTCTAATGCACTAGGAGCAAAATATATTTTAATAGAAGATGAGAGATTAGCAAAAATTGCCTCAAAAATGGCTGAGTTTTATATGTTTGACTCTAAAATTTTATTTTTACTTGATGTTTTAGATAATAATTTAAAAAAAGCTTATGAGTTAAGCGTTGATGGAGTTTGT
>NZ_JAKMSO010000012.1:0-33499 GCF_025772685.1 Campylobacter sp. CNRCH_2015_1657
GGTAAAAGTTAAAAAAGGCTTTTTAATAGTATAAAATTTTTCATAAAATTTAGCTCTAAGATCAATGACTAATTCATTTTCTAAAAATTTATCGAGTTCATCAGAGAAACTATCTTTGTAATATTTTTCTATATTAAATTCTTTAATTTTCTCTCCTTGTTTTAATTTGTAATAAGGTATTAAATTTTTTGCTAAAATAGGACCAAAAAGATTAGAAAATATCAAAACATTCTCATCTATGTATTTTCTTGAATTCTCGCTTAAATTTTCATAGTCTAAATGATCAAAAGCAACTCCATTATATCTTTGAATAGCTTTGTTTGTTTCTTTTGTTAAAATATCATGAGTTAATTCTTCTATTTCACTTGCATCTTTTATACCAAAAAATTTTTCAAGTTCAACTTCATTGCATTGTTTTATATGATTTTTATATTTTGTAAGTACTTCAAGTCTTTTACTATATAAATTACTAAAAACAAAAGAGTTTTTATTTATATAACCTTGCGTATTTATTTTATTTTTGCTTTCGCTAGGTGAAAATAAAATTTTCATAATCAATCCTTTATTTTTTTAAAAATTATATAAAATTATTTAAAACACTTGACATTAATTCAAAATTACATTATAATTCAACTTTATTTTTTGCTGGTTTAGCTCAGTTGGTAGAGCAGCTGCCTTGTAAGCAGCAGGTCGGGGGTTCAAGTCCCTTAACCAGCTCCATTGTTGATAGCAGTGTTTGACCAGAAATAAAAAGCATTTTTATCATGGTGAGTTACTCAAGTGGCCAACGAGGGCAGACTGTAAATCTGCTGGCTTTCGCCTTCCGTGGTTCGAATCCACGACTCACCACCATTGCTTTGCGGGAGTAGCTCAGTTGGCTAGAGCATCAGCCTTCCAAGCTGAGGGTCGCGGGTTCGAGTCCCGTTTCCCGCTCCAACCTAATTTTGGTAGAGTGAAACTGGGAGCTGTTTTTAAATTAAGAATTTCTAGCAGTTTCAATTTCCAAAATTTTATAATTTATGTTTTTAATTTTTCTGAGCGCTCGTATGGCTCAGAGGTAGAGCACTCCCTTGGTAAGGGAGAGGTCGCGGGTTCAAGTCCCGCTATGAGCTCCATTGATTTCAAAAGATTATAAAACATAAATTAGTATTTGTTTGTAAATTTTATATGGAGGAAAAAGATGGCTAAAGAAAAATTTTCACGTAATAAGCCTCACGTAAATATTGGTACTATTGGTCACGTTGACCACGGTAAAACTACTTTAACAGCTGCTATCTCTGCTGTTCTTTCAAGAAGAGGTTTGGCTGAGCTTAAAGATTATGATAATATCGACAATGCTCCTGAAGAAAAAGAGCGTGGTATTACTATTGCAACTTCTCATATTGAGTATGAAACAGAAAATCGTCACTATGCACACGTAGACTGCCCAGGTCACGCTGACTATGTTAAAAATATGATTACTGGTGCTGCTCAAATGGACGGTGCTATTCTTGTTGTTTCTGCTGCAGATGGTCCAATGCCACAAACTAGAGAGCACATCTTACTTTCTCGCCAAGTAGGTGTACCATATATCGTTGTTTTCATGAATAAAGCTGATATGGTTGATGATGCTGAATTATTAGAATTAGTTGAAATGGAAATTAGAGAACTATTAAGTTCTTATGACTTCCCAGGAGATGATACTCCAATTATTTCAGGTTCTGCTTTACAAGCTCTTGAAGAAGCAAAAGCTGGACAAGATGGAGAATGGTCTAAAAAAATCCTAGATCTTATGGCAGCAGTTGATGAGTATATTCCAACTCCAGCTCGTGATACAGATAAAGATTTCTTAATGCCAATCGAAGATGTATTCTCAATTTCAGGTCGTGGTACAGTTGTTACTGGTAGAATTGAAAAAGGTGTTGTTAAAGTTGGTGATACTATTGAAATCGTTGGTATTAGAGAAACACAAAGCACTACAGTAACTGGTGTTGAAATGTTTAGAAAAGAAATGGATCAAGGTGAAGCAGGTGATAATGTAGGTGTTCTTCTACGTGGTACTAAAAAAGAAGATGTTCTTCGTGGTATGGTTCTTGCTAAGCCAAAATCAATTACTCCACATACTGACTTTGAAGCAGAAGTTTATATTTTAAATAAAGATGAAGGTGGTCGTCATACTCCATTCTTTAATAACTATAGACCACAGTTCTATGTAAGAACAACGGATGTTACTGGTTCTATCCAACTTGCAGAAGGCGTTGAAATGGTTATGCCAGGTGAAAATGTTAGAATTACTGTAAGTCTTATTGCACCAGTTGCACTTGAAGAAGGTACTCGTTTTGCTATCCGTGAAGGTGGCCGTACTGTTGGTTCAGGTGTTGTATCTAAAATTATTAAATAATCATAAGCGAGATTTTATCTCGCTTCTTAAGGAATAAAAATGAGAATTAAAGTTGGCTTGAAATGTGAAGAGTGCGGTGATATTAATTACAGTACTTTTAAAAATAGTAAAAATACAACTGAAAAATTAGAATTAAAAAAATATTGCCCAAGATTAAAAAAACATACAGTTCATAAAGAAGTTAAATTAAAAAGTTAAGGCTTTTATATAAAAGCCCTTAGGGCAATAGCTCCAACGGTAGAGCGCCGGATTCCAAATCCGATGGTTGGGGGTTCGAATCCCTCTTGCCCTGCCACAAAATAAGGTTAAATATGGAAAAACTAATAACTTATTTTAAATTGTCAAAAGCTGAATTATCAAAAGTTATTTGGCCTTTGAAAGAGCAAGTTAGAAATGCTTATATTACTGTTTTTGTAGTTGTTACTGTTGTTTCATTATTTTTAGCATTGGTTGACTTGATTATGTCATTTTCATTATCTAAGATTATAGGATAAAATAATGAATCATAAATGGTATGCAATTCAAACTTATGCAGGTAGTGAAATGGCTGTAAAAAGAGCCATAGAAAATTTAGTTAGAGATCATGGAATTCAAGAACAATTGCTAGAGGTAATTGTTCCAACTGAAGATGTGATTGAATTTAAAAATGGTAAAGAAAAAATAAGCGAAAGAAGTTTGTATTCAGGCTATGTATTTGCCAATATTGACTTATCAACAGAACTTTGGCATAAAATTCAATCTTTGCCAAAAGTTGGTCGTTTTATAGGGGAAAGTAAAAAACCAACCCCATTGAGTGAAAAAGATATCAATCTTATTTTAGAAAAGGTGAAAAATAAAGCAGCACCTAAACCTAAAATTTCATTTGATAAAGAAGAAAGTGTAAGAATAACCGAAGGTCCTTTTGCAAACTTTGTTGGTATTGTAGAAGAATATGATATGGTTAGAGGAGTTTTAAAGCTAAATGTTTCAATATTTGGCAGATCAACTCCAGTAGAGATCTTATACTCTCAAGTTGAAAAAATAGTTTGATAATATAGCAAGTAAAGGAGTAAGGTTATGGCTAAAAAAGTCGTAGGAGAAATAAAATTACAAATAGCTGCTACTAAGGCTAATCCATCACCTCCAGTTGGTCCTGCTTTGGGTCAACAAGGTGTTAATATTATGGAATTTTGTAAGGCATTTAATGAAAGAACAAAAGATATGGCTGGCTTTAATATTCCAGTTGTTATTACTGTTTATGCGGATAAAAGCTTTACGTTTATCACAAAACAACCACCAGCTACTGATTTAATCAAAAAAGCTGCAGGTATTTCTAAAGGTGCGGATAATCCTTTAAAAAATAAAGTAGGTAAATTAACCAAAGCACAAGTTTTAGAAATTGTTGATAAAAAAATAGCTGATATGAACACAAAAGATAGAGAGCAAGCTGCTAAGATTATTATGGGTTCTGCTCGTTCTATGGGTGTTGAAATCGTAGATTAATACTCTTTACCGCCAAGAGTTTAAAAAGGCGGTAGCACTTTATATAAAATGCGGAGAAAAATTAATGTCAAAAAATACTAAAAGATTTACAGAATTATTAAAAAAAATAGATTCAAATAAAAATTACTTAATGGATGAAGCAATAAGCACAGTTAAAACTCTTGCATCTGCTAAATTTGATGAAACAGTTGAAATTGCTTTAAAATTAAATGTTGATCCAAGACATGCAGATCAGATGGTAAGAGGTAGTGTAGTTTTACCTTGTGGTACAGGTAAAAAAGTGCGTGTTGCTGTTATAGCAAAAGATGCAAAAGCTGATGAGGCAAAAAATGCAGGTGCTGATATAGTTGGTAGTGATGATTTAGTAGAAGAAATTCAAAAAGGAAATATGAATTTTGATGTTTTAATTGCTACTCCAAATTTGATGGGTTTAGTTGGTAAAGTAGGTCGTATTTTAGGACCTAAAGGTTTAATGCCAAATCCTAAGACAGGTACTGTGACAATGGATGTTGCACAAGCTGTGAATAATGCTAAAAATGGTCAAGTTAACTTCCGTGTTGATAAGCAAGGAAATATCCATGCAGGTTTAGGTAAAGTTAGCTTTACTCAAGAACAATTAAAAGAAAATATGACAGCATTTGTAAAAGCTATTAATAAACACAAGCCAGCTGCTGCAAAAGGAAGATATATTAAAAATGCTAGTCTTTCTTTAACTATGAGTCCTTCTCTTTCTCTTGATACTCAAGAATTACTTGATACAAAATAAAATTAATGAGAGTTTTACTCTCATTAATAAAAATTAGATAAGATAATAACTTTTATTTTATCTAATTTTTATCTTAGATTGGAGATAGCCGAGGTCCTAGGACTTAATTAGATTTTTCTGCTCTGCTTGAAATCACCGGTCGGAAAGGAGTAAAGATGACTAAAAGCCAAAAAGTTGAACTTGTTTCTAAACTTGAAGAAGGTTTTAAAGTTAGTGAGGCTGTTGTAGTTTGTAACTATAAGGGTTTAAATACTAAAAAACTTGAAGAGTTAAGAAATAATGCGAGAGAAATGGATGTTAAAGTTCAAATTATTAAAAATACTTTAGCAAGTATTGCTCTTAAAAATGCCGGCAAAGATGGAATGGAACTTAAAGATACTAATATTTATCTTTGGGGTGAAGACCAATTAAATGTTTCAAAAGTTGCTGATAAATTTAGCGAAGCTAATCAAGCATTTGAGATCAAAACTGCATTTATCGAAGGCGAAGTTGCTTCTGTAGATAAAGTTAAAGCTTTAGCTAAAATGCCTTCTCGCAATGAATTACTTGCTATGCTTTTGCAAGTTTGGAATGCACCAATCACCAATTTTACAATTGGATTAAATGCATTAAAAGAAAAAAAAGAAGCTGAATAAAATTATAAAAAGGATAAAAAATGGCAATTACTAAAGAAGATGTATTAGAATTTATTTCTAACCTAAGTGTTCTTGAACTTTCAGAATTAGTAAAAGAATTTGAAGAAAAATTTGGTGTTTCTGCTGCTCCAGTTATGGTTGCGGGTGCTGCTGTTGCGGGTGCTGCTGGCGGTGCTGCTGAAGAAAAAACTGAATTTGATATTGTATTACAAGATGGTGGCGATAAAAAAATTAATGTAATTAAAGTTGTTCGTGCTTTAACTGGTCTTGGATTAAAAGAAGCAAAAGATGCAGTTGAACAAACTCCATCAGTTCTTAAAGAAGGTGTTAGTAAAGCTGAAGCTGAAGAAGCTAAAAAACAACTTGAAGAAGCTGGCGCTAAGGTTGAACTTAAATAATTTTTTATTTTTAAAAGAAAGGATTTTATATCCTTTCTTGTTTTCCTTTAATAAGGATTCTTTCTTTCAATACTTTTACCATGGGGTATAATAATATGTTAAATTCACAATCAGGAAATCGTTTAAGAATAGACTTCTCGAATGTTCCACAACAAATAGACATTCCAAATTTATTACAATTACAAAAAAAGAGTTTTGATTATTTTTTAAATTTAGATGCAAAAAATTCAGAAAGTGGAATTGAAAAAGTTTTCAAATCTATCTTTCCAATCCATGATCCACAAAATAGATTAAGTTTAGAATATGTAAGTAGTGAAGTAGGTAAACCTAAATACACTATTAGAGAGTGCATGGAAAGAGGTTTAACTTATTCTGTAAATTTGAAAATGAAAATCCGTTTAACTTTACATGAAAAAGATGAAAAAACGGGTGAAAAAATCGGTATAAAAGATATCAAAGAACAAGAAATTTATATTAGAGAAATTCCTTTAATGACAGATAGAATTTCTTTTATAATTAATGGGGTTGAAAGAGTTGTTGTAAATCAACTTCATAGAAGTCCAGGTGTTATTTTTAAAGAAGAAGAAAGTTCTACTGTTGCAAATAAGTTAGTATATACAGCTCAAATTATACCAGATCGTGGTTCTTGGCTTTATTTTGAGTATGATGCAAAAGATGTGCTTTATGTGCGTATTAATAAAAGAAGGAAAGTGCCTATTACTATTTTATTTAGAGCACTTGGTTATAAAAAGCAAGATATTATAAAATTATTTTACCCTATACAAACTATTCATGTTAAAAAAGATAAATTTTTAACTGAATTTAATCCAAATGACTTTTTAGATAGAGTCGAATATGACTTAAAAGATGAAAAAGGCAATGTTGTACATCAAGCCGGTAAAAGAATGACAAAGAAAAAAGCTGAGCAACTTATAAAAGACGGTGTTAAATGGGTTGAATATCCAATTGAAATTTTAACAAATAGATATTTAGCTAACCCTATTATTAATAAAGAAACCGGTGAGGTTTTATTTGATTCTTTAACGCTATTAGATGAGGGAAAATTAGCTAAAATTAAAGAAGAAAAACAATTTGATATTGCAAATGACTTAGCAAATGGAGTTGATGCTGCTATTATTAATTCTTTCATTCAAGATAATGAGACTTTAAAATTATTAAAACAAACTGAAAATATAGAAGATGAAAATGATTTAGCAGCTATTAGAATTTATAAAGTAATGAGACCAGGCGAGCCTGTAGTAAAAGATGCTGCAAAAGCTTTTGTAAATGATTTATTTTTTAATCCTGAAAGATATGATCTAACAAAAGTTGGTCGTATGAAAATGAATCATAAACTAGGATTAGATACACCTGAATATGTTACAGTTTTAACAAATGAAGATATAGTAAAAACTGCAAAATATTTAATTAAAGTAAAAAATGGTAGAGGCCATATTGATGATAGAGATCATTTAGGTAATCGTCGTATTAGATCGATTGGAGAGCTTTTAGCTAATGAACTTCATGTGGGTCTTGCTAAAATGCAAAAATCAATCAGAGATAAATTTACCGCATTAAATGCAGATATTGATAAAGTAATGCCTTATGACTTGATCAATCCTAAAACAATTACTGTGACAATTATGGAATTTTTTACCGGTGGTCAATTATCTCAATTTATGGATCAAACAAATCCATTAAGCGAGGTAACTCACAAGCGTCGTTTATCTGCGCTTGGCGAGGGTGGTTTAGTAAAAGAAAGAGCGGGTTTTGAAGTGCGTGATGTCCATGCAACGCATTATGGAAGAATTTGTCCTGTTGAAACTCCAGAAGGTCAAAATATCGGTTTGATTAATACGCTTTCAACTTATGCTAAAGTAAATGATCTAGGTTTTGTTGAAGCACCTTATAAGAAAGTAGAAAATGGAAAAGTAAGCAATGAAATTGTTTATTTAACCGCTACTCAAGAAGAAGGTTTAGTGATCGCAGCTGCTTCAACTAAAATTGATGAAAAAGGTAATATTGTTGAAGAATTTGTTGAAGCAAGACAAGATGGTGAAACAATCTTAGCAAGAAGAGAAGAAGTGCATTTGATTGACCTTTGTTCAGGTATGATAGTAGGGGTTGCAGCTTCTTTGATTCCATTTTTGGAGCATGATGATGCAAACAGAGCCTTGATGGGTTCAAACATGCAGCGTCAAGCAGTGCCTTTACTAACCGCACAAGCACCTATAGTAGGTACTGGTATGGAAAAAATCATTGCGCGTGATGCTTGGGAAGCTATTAAAGCTAAAAGAGCAGGTATTGTAGAAAAAGTTGATAATAAAAATATTTTTATTTTGGGCGAAGATGAAAATGGACCATTTATTGATCATTATAAAATGGAAAAAAATCTAAGAACTAACCAAAATACAACTTTTATTCAACACCCGATTGTGAAAAAAGGCGAATTTATTCAAGCAGGTCAAATCATTGCAGATGGTCCAAGTATGGATCAAGGTGAACTTGCTATTGGTAAAAATGCTTTAATCGCATTTATGCCATGGCATGGGTATAACTATGAAGATGCTATTGTAATTAGTGAGAAAATTTTACGTGAAGATACTTTCACTAGTGTTCATATTTATGAAAAAGAAGTAGAGGCTAGAGAACTTAAAGACGGCGTAGAAGAAATTACAAAAGATATTCCAAATGTAAAAGAAGAGGATTTAGCACATCTTGATGAGAGTGGTATTGCTAAAATAGGAACCCATATTAAGCCTGGCATGATTTTAGTGGGTAAAGTTTCTCCTAAAGGTGAAGTAAAACCTACACCTGAAGAAAGATTATTAAGAGCTATTTTTGGTGAAAAAGCAGGACATGTTGTAAATAAATCTTTATATGCAACTGCTTCATTGGAAGGTGTTGTTGTAGATGTAAAAATATTTACTAAAAAAGGTTATGAAAAAGATGCACGCGCTATAAAAGCTTATGATGATGAAAAATTAAACCTTGAAAAAGAACATCACGATAGACTTTTGATGATGGACAGAGAAGAAACTTTAAGAGTTTGTTCTTTACTTTCTAAGTCGCCTTTAAATTCAGATGAAGAAATAAATGGTGTTAAATATAAAAAAGGTTCCAAAGTAGAAATTACAGAATTAGAAAAAATCAATCGTTTTGCATTAAATTCTTTAGTTAAGGCTTATTCTAAAGAAGTGCAAAAAGAATACGATGATTTAAAAAACCATTTCCAAAATGAGAAGAAAAAGCTTAAAACAGAACATGATGAAAAATTAGAAATTTTAGAAAAAGATGATATTTTACCAAGTGGAGTAGTAAAACTTGTTAAAGTATATATTGCGACTAAGAGAAAATTAAAAGTTGGGGATAAAATGGCAGGACGCCATGGAAATAAAGGTATTGTTTCTAATATCGTTCCAGAAGTTGATATGCCATATTTACCTGATGGAAGACCTATTGATATAGCTTTAAATCCTCTAGGGGTTCCAAGCCGTATGAATATAGGGCAAATTCTTGAAAGTCACTTAGGAATTGTTGGTATGAGACTAGGTGATCAAATTCAAGAAATTTTTGATAGAAAACAAAAAGATTTTGTAAAAGAATTACGCGAAAAAATTCTTGAAATTTGTAGTGTATCTAGACTTGAGCTAGAAAAGAAATTTGTACAAACTTTAAATGATGAGCAACTTATTTCTTATGCTAGAGATTGGGCTAAAGGGGTAAAATTTGCTACTCCTGTATTTGAAGGTGTAACGGTTGAAGAATTTGGTAAGCTTTTTGAAATGGCTAAAATAGCTATGGATGGAAAAAGCGAACTTTATGATGGAAGAACTGGTGAAAAAATGGCAGAGCGTGTGCATGTTGGATGTATGTATATGCTTAAATTACACCATTTAGTAGATGAAAAAGTTCACGCAAGAAGCACTGGACCTTATAGCTTAGTAACACAACAACCAGTTGGTGGTAAAGCATTATTTGGTGGGCAAAGATTTGGTGAGATGGAAGTTTGGGCTCTTGAAGCTTATGGAGCAGCTCATACTTTAAGAGAAATGCTTACTATTAAATCTGATGATGTTGAGGGTAGATTTAGTGCTTATAAAGCTTTAACAAAAGGCGAGAATGTTCCAGCAACAGGTATTCCAGAGACATTCTTTGTACTTACAAATGAATTAAAATCTCTTGCTTTAGATGTTGAGATTTTTGATAAGGATGAGAATAATGAGTAAATTTAAACCTATCGAAATAAAAGAAGATGGCAGACCTAGAGACTTTGAAGCTTTTCAATTAAGACTTGCAAGTCCTGAAAAAATCAAATCATGGTCTTATGGGGAAGTAAAAAAACCAGAAACGATTAATTATAGAACTTTAAAGCCTGAAAGAGATGGGCTTTTTTGTGCTAAAATTTTTGGACCAGTAAGAGATTATGAATGTCTTTGTGGTAAGTATAAAAAAATGCGTTTTAAGGGCATTAAGTGTGAAAAATGTGGTGTTGAAGTTACTAGTTCTAAAGTGCGTCGTTCAAGAATGGGGCATATTGAGCTAGTTACCCCAGTAGCACATATATGGTATGTGAACTCTTTACCAAGTCGTATAGGTACTTTACTCGGCGTAAAGATGAAAGACTTAGAACGCGTATTATATTATGAAGCATATATAGTAGAAAATCCAGGTGATGCGTACTATGATAATGAAAATACTAAAAAAGTTGAATTTTGTGATGTGTTAAATGAAGAGCAGTATTTAAATTTAATGCAACGCTATGAAAGTAGTGGATTTAAAGCTAGAATGGGTGGTGAAGTTGTTAGAGATTTACTAGCAAATTTAGATCTTGTCGAGCTTTTAAATAAATTAAAAGAAGATATTGCAGCAACTAATTCAGAAGCAAAGAAAAAAACTATCATCAAACGCTTAAAAGTGGTAGAAAATTTCTTAAATAGTAATTTAAATAGCAATACAAATATTGATGAAGTAGTACCAAATCGTCCTGAGTGGATGATGATCACAAATTTGCCTGTATTACCACCTGATTTAAGACCTTTGGTAGCTTTAGATGGTGGAAAATTTGCAGTTTCTGATGTGAATGATTTATATAGAAGGGTTATCAATAGAAATACGCGTTTAAAAAGACTTATGGAGCTTGATGCACCTGAAATTATCATTAGAAACGAAAAAAGAATGCTACAAGAAGCAGTTGATGCTTTGTTTGATAATGGCAGAAGAGCAAATGCAGTTAAAGGTGCAAATAAGCGCCCATTGAAATCTTTAAGTGAAATTATCAAAGGTAAACAAGGTCGTTTTAGACAAAATCTACTTGGTAAAAGGGTGGATTTCTCAGGTCGTAGTGTTATTGTTGTTGGACCAAAACTTAGAATGGATCAATGCGGTTTACCTAAAAAAATGGCTTTAGAATTATTTAAACCACATTTGTTAGCTAAGCTTGAAGAAAAAGGTTATGCAACTACCGTAAAACAAGCTAAAAAAATGATAGAAAACAAAACTAATGAGGTTTGGGAGTGCTTAGAAGAGGTTGTTAAAGGTCATCCTGTAATGCTTAACCGTGCTCCAACCTTGCATAAGCTTTCCATCCAAGCTTTCCATCCTGTGCTTGTAGAGGGTAAAGCGATTCAACTTCATCCATTAGTGTGTGCGGCATTTAATGCTGACTTTGACGGGGACCAAATGGCTGTGCATGTGCCTTTATCTCAAGAGGCAATAGCTGAGTGTAAAGTATTAATGCTCTCATCTATGAATATCTTGCTTCCAGCAAGTGGTCGTTCTGTAACTGTGCCTTCTCAAGATATGGTTTTGGGGATTTATTATCTGTCTTTAGAAAAAGATGGTGCTAAAGGTGAGCATAAAATTTGCACAGGTATTGAAGAGGTTATGATTGCTCTAGAAGCAAAATCTTTAGATATTCATGCAAGCATTAGAAGTGTGGTTGATGGAAGAAAAATCACAACAACCGCGGGTAGATTGATTATTAAGTCTATCTTACCTGATTTTGTTCCTGAAAATATGTGGAATAAAGTCATGAAGAAAAAAGATATTGCAGCTTTGGTTGATTATGTTTATAAAGAGGGTGGCCTTGAAGTAAGTGCTAGCTTTTTAGATAAACTAAAAGATCTTGGTTTTGAATATGCAACAAAAGCAGGTATTTCTATTTCAATTGCTGATATTATTGTGCCTGATCAAAAGCAAAAAAGCATAGAAGAAGCTAAAAAACAAGTAAGAGAAATTCAAAATTCATATAATTTAGGTTTGATTACTTCGGGTGAAAGATATAATAAAATTATCGATATTTGGAAAAGCACTAATAATATCTTGTCAAAAGACATGATGGAGTTAATTAAAAAAGATAAAGAAGGATTTAACTCTATTTATATGATGGCAGATTCTGGTGCTAGAGGTTCAGCAGCTCAAATTTCACAGCTTGCTGCGATGAGAGGTCTTATGGCAAAACCTGATGGCTCAATCATTGAAACACCGATTATTTCAAATTTCCGTGAAGGACTTAATGTTCTTGAATATTTTATTTCAACTCATGGTGCTAGAAAAGGTCTCGCAGATACAGCATTAAAAACAGCAAATGCAGGTTATTTAACAAGAAAGCTTATCGATGTGGCACAAAATGTAAAAGTTACAATGGATGATTGTGGTGCACATGAGGGTGTTGAAATTAATGAAATCACAGCAGATGGTGTTGTGATTGAAACCTTAGAGGAAAGAATTTTAGGAAGAGTTTTAGCTGAAAATATTATTGATTCTATTACTAATGAAATTTTATTTTCAGAAGGTACTTTAATAGATGAAGAAAAAGCTAGAGTAATTGTTGAAAGTGGTGTAAAGAGTGTAAGTATTAGAACTCCTATTACTTGTAAAGCTAAAAAAGGAGTTTGTTCTAAATGCTATGGTATTAACCTAGGTGAGGGCAAATTAGTTAAGCCAGGTGAAGCTGTAGGTATTATATCTGCTCAATCAATCGGTGAACCAGGAACTCAGCTTACACTAAGAACTTTCCATAGTGGTGGTACTGCTAGTACAGATTTGCAAGATCGTCAAGTAGTAGCACACAAAGAAGGTTTTGTAAGATTTTATAATCTTAACACTTATGAAGATAGACAAGGTAAAACTATCGTTGCAAATCATCGCAATGCTGCTATTTTACTTGTTGAGCCAAAAATCAAAGCTCCATTTAAAGGAACTATCCATATTGAACATGCGTATGAAGATGTGGTGGTTAGTGTTAAAGCAAAAAACAATGAAGCTAAATTTATATTAAGAAAATATGATTTAGCAAAAGCTAATGAGCTTGCTGGTGTAAGTGGTAATATCGAAGGTAAGTTATATATTCCATATAGTGATGGTGTTGAAGTAGCTGAAAATGAAAGTATTGTTGAAGTAATCAAAGAAGGTTGGAATATACCAAATCGTATTCCTTATGCAAGTGAATTGCTAGTAAAAGATGGTGATCCTATCACTCAAGATATTATAGCAGGTGCAAAAGGCACATTAAAATTTTACATGCTCAAAGGCGATGGTTTAGATAGGATTAAAAATCTTAAAAAAGGTGATATAGTTAAAGAAAAAGGTGTTTTTGTTGTTATTGCTGATGAAAATGATAGAGAAGCAAAAAGACATTATATACCAAGAGAATCCGTGATTGAATTTGATGATAGTGCTTTTGTGGATAATCCTAAAGCTATCATAGCAAAATCAAGCAAAGAAGACAAAACTATCATTGCTGAATGGGATGCATATAATAACACCGTAATTGCAGAGGTTGCAGGTACTATAAATTTTGAAGATATTGAATCAGGCTATAGTGCTGATGAACAAATTGATGAAGCAACAGGTAAAAGATCGCTTGTTATTAATGAGTATTTACCAAGTGGAGTGCGTCCAGCGTTGTTAATCATAGGTGAAAATGACAAAGTAGTGCGTTATCAATTAGAGCCAAAAACTGTTATTTATGTAAATGATGGTGATAAGGTGAAGCAAGCTGATATTTTAGCTAAAACACCAAAGGCAGCAGCTAAATCAAAAGATATTACCGGGGGTCTTCCAAGAGTATCTGAATTATTTGAAGCAAGAAAGCCGAAAAACACTGCCGTTGTAGCTGAAATTGACGGAGTTGTTAGATTTGATAAGCCTTTAAGATCAAAAGAAAGAATCATTATTCAAGCAGAAGATGGAAGTAGTGCAGAGTATTTGATAGATAAATCAAAACGTATTCAAGTAAGAGATGGTGAGTTTATCCATGCGGGTGAAAAATTAACCGATGGAGTTATTTCAAGCCATGATGTACTTAGAATTTTAGGTGAAAAAGCATTACATTATTATCTTATTTCTGAAATTCAGCAAGTTTATCGCGGTCAAGGTGTTGTGATTTCTGATAAGCATATTGAAATCATCGTATCACAAATGCTAAGACAAGTTAAAATTGTAGATAGTGGTCATACTAACTTCATCGTGGGTGATTTAGTTTCAAGAAGAAAATTCAGAGAAGAAAATGAAAGAATTTTAAGATATGGTGGTGAGCCTGCTGTGGCTGAACCTGTGTTACTTGGGGTAACAAGAGCGGCTATTGGAAGTGATAGCGTGATTTCAGCTGCTTCTTTCCAAGAAACAACGAAAGTTTTAACAGAAGCAAGTATTGCAGGTAAATTTGATTATCTTGAAGATCTAAAAGAAAATGTAATTTTAGGTCGTATGATTCCTGTTGGAACGGGATTATATCAAGAACAAAAACTTAAATTAAAAGAAAAAGAATAAAAATCCCTAATTAGGGATTTTTATTGATATATATTTTCTAATTCCGGGAAATATAATTTTAAATCTTGTTCTATTTTGTATTTTTCTTCTAGTAAAATTTTTTGATTTTTTTCTTTAAAATTTGCATTTGAGTAAAATATATGATATGAAATACTAATTGCAGCTATAATTTTTTCATCGTATTCAATTCCTATGGCCATGCACTCAATTTCTGGGTTCATTTCTCCACTTTCTAATGCTATTTTATTTTCTTTGATAGAAGATAATTCTTCGTAAAGCTCTTTTAGATTATTTAATGTATTTGGTGTTATTTTCTCAAAAGGATTTGGATAAATTTTTTCAAGCTCTTTATAGGTTTTCTTTTCTAGTAATGCTTTTCCTAAAGATGTAGCGTAAGCTGGATATGAAGCACCGACAAAAGACTTGATTTGTATTTGATTATCCGAATCAAGTTTTTCTAAATAAAATACATTTCCTTCTTTTAATATTCCCATTTGGCATGTTTGTCCTGTTAAGTTTCTGATGTTTTTCATATGTTTTTTAATTAATTCTAATGCGCTATTTTTTATTGAAATACAACGGCTAATTTCTAAAATTTTATAATCTAATGTGTAAAATTTATTTTTATCACATTTAATGTAATTTTTAGCTTGTAAAGTTTGAAGTATAGGAGAAAGTGTCCCTGGAGGGATATTTAAATCTTTTGCAATAGAGCTTAGTGTATTTTTTTGACTATTATTGCCCAATAATTCTAAAATTTTTAAAACTCTTAATGTTGGTTGATGTGTCATTTTACTCCTTTTTCAATAGATAAATTCTATCATATTTTTTACTTTTAGTAACATTTTTAATAATATAAAAAATATTTTCTATTAGTAGTTTTTGCTTTAGATGATTGATTATAACTACTTTTATAAGACTTTTGTATTGTTTTTTTATCATTTTGATGTTTTTAAAAATTTCTATTTTTAGCTATATTTTTTGTATATAAAAATATTTTTGTATATACAAAAAATGAAAGGAAAAATATGGGAATATTAAAGGGAACTTTACCAGCCTTATTAACTCCATATGATATGAGTGGAAATATTAATGAAAACGAATTTATTAAATACTGCGAATTTGGTATCTCAAAAGGTTTAAATGGATTATTTTGTAATGGTAGTGCAGGAGATTCTCAAGCTTTAGGTATAGAAGAGCAAATCAAAATAATGAAACTTACAAAAGAAGCTGCAAAAAATAATCTCCCTGCTATTACAGGTATTGCATCAACAGTTTATCAAAATACTTTTACTTTGGCACAAAAAGCATATGAATTAGGGCTTGATGCTTTATTACTTGCTATGCCTTATTATTATAAATTAAGTGAAGATGCACTTTTTGAATATATTAAAGATTTATCTTCTAAAGTGAAGCTTCCTTTGTATATTTATAACATCCCTCTTTTTGCACCAGCACTAAGTTTGAAATTTATAGAAAGAGTTTCAAAGCTTGATAATGTTGTGGGTATAAAAGATAGCAGTGGAGATGCTTTACTTTTAAATCATATATTAGATGTAGTGCCTGGTGATTTTGATGTTTTTGTAGGAAGAGAAGAATTTTATGCAGGAGCACTACTGATAGGGGCAAAGGGTTCTATGACTAGTATAGGTGGTGTTTTTCCAGAACTTATGAGTGAAATTTATAAATCAATCAATGAAAAAAATATAGATAGAGCTTTGCTGATTCAAAAAAGTTTATTAAAAGCTATAAGATTTGGTATGAGCATGGCTTTTCCTATGGGATTTGCTTTGCTTTTAAAAGCCAGAGGATTTGAATTTGCAAATACAAGCATCCATCCTTTATCACATGCTACAAAAGAAGAATTAAATACTCGTTTTAATGAAGCTAAAGAACTTGTTAAAACTATAGAAAAAGAAACGGGTATAAAATTATGAAAGCCTATATTATAGTCAATGAAAAAGATAATGTCGCTACTGCTTTGCGTGATTTTAAAAAAGGTGAAATCGTGGAAAATATAGAACTTTTAGATGATATTGCGAGTGGACATAAATTTGCACTAAAAGATATAAAAAAAGATGAAGTTGTCATCAAATATGCAGAGGCTATAGCTAGTGCAAGTTGTGATATTAATAAAGGTGAATGGGTGCATATTCACAATAGTGCAGGTATTAGAGGTCGTGGGGATAAGGAATAAATATGAAAAAGATAATGGGTTATAGAAGAGAAGATGGAAAATTTGGCTTGAGAAATAAAGTCATTATTATACCAAGCGTGCATTGTGCTAATAAGGTGTGTGAAAATATAGCCAGAAAATGCAATGGGGCAGTATATATCAATCATCAACATGGCTGTTCTCAACTCGAATTTGATGCTTTGCAAACTAGAGATGTTTTAATAGGCCATGGGAGTAATGCTAATGTTTTTGGTGTTTTAATTGTAGGACTTGGTTGTGAGGTAATACAAGCGAAAATAGTAGCTGAAAAAATAAAAGAAGCGACACCTTATAAGATGGTTGAATATTTAGTAATACAAGAGTGCGGTGGTAGTAAAAATACCATAGAAAAGGGTGTTAAAATAGTAAATCAAATGCTTGAAAATGCTGCAAAATTGGAAAAAACAGATGGGGATTTTAGTGATTTGATTTTAGGCACAGAATGTGGTGGTAGCGATAGTTATAGCGGTCTTAGTGCCAATCCTGCTTTAGGAAGTTTAAGTGATTTTGTAATTGATGAAGGTGGCGCAGTAATTTTAGCAGAAACTACAGAGCTTATAGGGTGTGAAGCTATACTTGCTAAGAGAGCAAAAAATGATGAAGTAGCTAAAAAGGTATATGATAAGATTTTAGGCTATGAGAATTTAGTTAAATCTTTTCATGCTGATATACGCGGAGCAAATCCTAGTCCGGGAAATATTGCAGGTGGGCTTAGCACTATAGAAGAAAAGTCTTTAGGTTGTGTTTATAAAGCAGGTACTAGAACTTTAATGGATGTGATTGATTATGCTAAACCTGTAATTTCCAAAGGACTTACTTTTATGAATACGCCAGGTAATGATATAGAACAACTTAGCGCTATGGTGGCAGGTGGAGCAAATATTTGTGTTTTTACTACAGGTCGCGGTACTCCTACAGGTTCAGCTATTGTGCCTACTATTAAAATGAGTTCTAATACTTTTTGTTATGAAAATATGAATGATGCTATTGATATTAATGCAGGAAATATTATAGATGGGATTAAGACAAAAGAAGAAGTGCGTGATGAGCTTATAGATTTGATCATAAGAATTTCAAATGGAGAATTGGTAAAGGCAGAGTTAAATGAACAAAATGATTTTTCAGTTTGGAGACTTGCTACAACTTGCTAAATTAATAAAAAAGGATATATTATGGATTTAAAAATTAAAAACAAAATTTGTATCATCACAGGTGGTGCTAAAGGGATTGGTTATGGTATTGCTAAATTATGGGCTTTAGAAGGTGGGATTCCAATTATTTTTTCAAGAAGTGAAATTTCTAAAGAAAAAGATGATGAGCTAAAAGACATTTGTGGAAATTATGGATTTTATCAAATAGATTTAAAAAATACAGAACAAATTTCAACACTTGTTAAAAGTGTTGTTAATATATATGGTGGAATTTATGCTTTGGTTAATAATGCTGGAGCAAATGATAATTTACATATAGAAGATGCTACAACTGAAGAATTAATTAAATCTTATGAAAATAATCTTTTTCATTATTATACTATGACTAAAGAATGCTTACCATATATTAAAAAGCAACAAGGAAGTATATTAAATATCACAAGTAAAACCGGCTTAACAGGACAAGGTAGAACTTCAGCTTATGCTTCAGCAAAAGCTGCTCAAATAGGTTTTACAAGAGAATGGGCTTGCGCTTTTGCAAAAGATAATATTAGAGTTAATGCTATAGCACCGGCTGAAGTTATGACTCCTCTTTATGAAAAATGGTTGTCAAATTTTCCAAATCCAAAAGCTCAATATGAAAAAATAGCAAAATGCATACCATTAGGTCATCGTTTTACAACTATAGAAGAAATAGCAAACACAGCAGTTTTTACACTAAGCCCTCTTGCTTCACACACAACAGGACAAATTTTAACTCCTGATGGTGGATATATCCATTTAGATAGAGCTCTAAATTGGGATGAAATTTAATAATAAGGAGGATATATGTTAAATAACTCTAAAAATATAAAAATAGCAATTATTTTAGTAACTTCTCTTTTCTTTTTATGGGGAGTTAGTTATGGGCTGATTGATGTGATGAATAAGAATTTTCAAAATCATTTACATATCACTCAACATGAAAGTGGATTTTTGCAACTCGCTTATTTTGGTGCTTATTTTATCATAGCATTACCTGCTGGATATATAGCAAATAAATACTCTTATAAAATTGGTATTATTTTTGGGTTAATCTTGTATGCAATAGGTTGTTTATTGATTATTCCAGCTACAAATTTAGCTAATTTTTACTTATTTTTATTTGCTTTTTTTATTTTAGCTTGCGGTATTGGTTCTTTGGAAACTAGTGCTAATCCTTATATGGTAAAACTTGGTGATGAGAAAAATGCTAGTTTTAGAATTAATGCTGCTCAAAGTTTTAATGGTTTGGGTCAATTTTTAGGACCTATTATAGGTGGAGCTTTGTTTTTATCTATTACAAAACAAGAAGAAGGTGCAAGTAAAGAACAAATAGAAGCTGCGTTACTTGCTAATATGGGTAATGTCCAGCTAGTGTATGTTGGTATTGCAGCAATTGTTATTTTGATCTTGATTGCTTTTGCATTGAATAAAATTCCAGAAGGATCGGCAGTAAGTAGTGATTATGAACAAAAAGATACCTCAAAACCTATTGGAGTTTTTAAGCGTAAACATTTTAATTTTGGATTGCTAGCACAATTTTTGTATATAGCAAATCAAGTTAGTGCAGGAGCTTTTTTTATAAATTACCTTAGTGAGCATAATGAAAATCTAAAAGATGAACAAGGGGCTTATTATTTTTCGATAGCTTTAATTGCTTTTATGTTAGGTCGTATTCTTTCTACGCCTTTGATGAAGAAAATTAAAGGTGAGACTATTTTAGGATGGTATTCTTTTATTAATGTGATTTTATGTGTATGCTTGTATTTTGCTAGCGGATTTATTAGTATAGTTATTTTAATTGCATTATTTTTCTTTATGTCCATTTCTTTTCCTACTATTTTTGCAGTTGCAACAAAAAATCTTCCTTTTAATCAAGTGAAATTAGGTGGTTCTTTACTTGTTATGAGTATAGTTGGTGGTGCTATTATGCCTATTATCATGGGTTTAATTAATGATTATTTTGGAACAAGCATGGGGTATTTGGCTATGGCCCCACTATTTTTATATGTATCATGGTATGGTTTTTTTGGTTCTAAAATAAAGGCTTAAAAATGCAAAAAATTTTTGATTCTCATTTGCATCTTTGGGATTTAAGTAAAATGCCTATTTCGTGGATAAAAGGCAATAATAGATTGGAACAAAATTATGATTTTTTAAGGGCAAAAAATGAGTATAAAGAATTTGATTTTTTAGGTGCGATGTATGTTGAAACAAATAGTGATGATTTGGAAAAAGAAGCTTTATTTGCATTAAAGCAAAAACAAGAACATGGTATTTTTATTTGTTTAGCTGATTTAAAGTACAAAGAACACTTATGTGCTTTTAGAGAGGTAATGCATACTAGTAAAAAGGGTGCTAAGAGACTATTTGAAGCAGATTTTAAAGAAAAATTAGAACTTCTAAATGTTTTTAATATACCTTTTGAAGCTTGCATGAAAAATGAAGAACTTTGGATATTGGAAAAGTTTTTATTTGATAATCCTAATTTAAAAGTAGTTTTAAATCATATGGGCAGTCCTAAAATTAACTATTTTGATGAATATAAAAAAATATTACATAAATTAAAAGATTTCCCAAATTTATGGATAAAAATTTCCGTACCAGATGATTTTACGATAAAAATTCATAGAGATTTTATATCTCAATGTTTTTCATTTTTAAAGAATGTTTTTAGTGAAGATAAATTTATATTTGGTAGTAATTATCCTGTGGCAAAAATAGCTCCAGCTAAATGGGCTAAATTTATCATAGAAGGAAATATTTTTAAAGATTTGGACAAGATATTTTATAAAAATGCTTTATCAATTTATAAGGAGGATAGGTGCAAAGATATGGTCAAATTATAAAAATTAAAAAGGAAAAAATACAAGAGTATAAAGATCTTCATGCAAAGCCTTATAAAGGTGTTTGTGAGATGATTAAAGAATGTAATATACAAAATTATTCTATTTATTTATTTGGAGAATATTTGTTTGCATATTTTGAATATACAGGTGTTGATTTTGATGCAGATATGGCTAAGATGGCAAAAGATAAAAATACACAACAATGGTGGAAAGTTACAGATCCCTGCCAAATATCTTTAGCTCATGCAGGACAAAAGTGGCTAAATATGGAAGAAGTATTTCATTTAGATTAAAAAAGGAGAAAAAATGACAACTTATTTAAATTATATTGATGGCGAATTTATCCCACACAATGGCGAATTTATAGAAGTTTTAAATCCCGCTACCAAAGAAGTAATATCAAGAGTAGCAAGTGCTTCTTTAGAAGATACACAAAGAGCAATTGAAGCAGCTAAAAAGGCACAAAAAAATTGGGAAGCTAAACCAGCGATTGAAAGAGCAAATCATTTAAGAGAAATAGCTAGTTTAATACGCAAAAATGCTAATTTTTTAACAGAAATTTTAATGCAAGAGCAAGGAAAAACTAGAGCTTTAGCTAGTGTAGAGATTAATTTTACGGCAGATTATATGGATTATACCGCTGAATGGGCTAGAAGGTATGAAGGCGAAATTATACAAAGTGATAGAGCTAATGAGCATATATATTTATATAAAAGTGCCATTGGTGTAATTGGTGGAATTTTACCTTGGAATTTTCCATTTTTTCTAATCGCAAGAAAGATGGCGCCTGCTTTACTAACAGGCAACACCATTGTTATAAAACCAAGCAGTGAAACTCCAAATAATGCTTTTGAATTTGCAAAGCTTGTCTCGCAAAGTTCTTTACCAAAAGGTGTATTTAATTTAGTTGCAGGTAAGGGTAGTGTGGTAGGACATGAATTATCAAGTAATGAAAACATAGGTATGGTAAGTCTTACAGGGAGTGTTGAAGCAGGAACTAGAGTGATGGAAGCTGCAGCTAAAAATATCATTAAGGTTTCTCTAGAACTTGGCGGAAAGGCACCGGCTATAGTGTGTAAAGATGCAGATATTGATTTAGCGGTAGAAGCGATTAAGGCAAGTAGAATTTGCAATAACGGACAAGTTTGCAATTGTGCCGAAAGAGCTTATGTGCATACAAGTGTTTATGATGAATTTGTAGATAAATTTGTAAAAGCCATGAGTAAAGTAAGTGTTGGAAACACTTTGAAAGGCGATTTTGATATGGGTCCGCTTGTCAATCAAGCAGGGGTTGATAATGCTTTAGCAATGCTTGAGAGAGCTACGAATAAAGGAGCAGTTGTAGAATGCGGTGGAAAAATCACCGATACAAGCGGATATTATTTTCCTGCAAGCGTTCTTACAAATGTTAAGCATGAAGATGAGATCATGCAAAAAGAAATTTTTGCTCCGATTTTACCAATTACTAAATTTGATACACTTGATGAGGCAATTGATATGGCAAATGATTGTGAATATGGACTGACAAGTTCTATTTATACGCAAAATTTAGATATAGCAATGAGAGCTAGTAGAGAAATAAAATTTGGTGAAACTTATATTAACCGTGAAAATTTTGAAGCAATGCAAGGATTTCATGCAGGTTTTAGAAAAAGTGGCATAGGTGGAGCTGATGGAAAACATGGTCTTGAAGAGTATTTAGCTACCCATGTGGTTTATTTACAATACAATACCAACAAACAATGATTTCAATCCTATCTATTTTTTTAGATAGGATTTGCTGTAATCTTTAAATTTAAAGGATAATAATTTGAAGATTATAGATTTAAAAACTTACTCAAGAAAAGAGCATTTTGAATTTTATACTAAATTTCCCTGCTCTTTTGAATTAAATGTTAAATTAGATATTAGTAAATTTTACTCTTTTGTTAAAAATCAAAAATATTCTTTTTATGGTAGTTTTATCTATTTTTTAAGTAAAAATGTTAATTTAATACCTGAATTTAAATTATACTTAGAGGATGATAAATTAATTTGTTTTGATATTATCCATCCAAGTTATACCGCTTTTTGCGAAAAATCAAAGACTTTTTGTGTTTTATGGACTGAATTTAATGAAGATTTTCAAAACTTTTTACATAATTTCGAGCAAGATAAACAACTCATTAAAGAAAACACTATGTTTGTAAAAGAGAATATTAAAAATTCTTTTAATATTTCAGCAATCCCTTGGATAAATTTTGAGAATTTCTCTTTACATTTACCTAAAAAAGAAAATTATTTTTTTCCTATTCTTACAAGTGGGAAAATTATCAAGGAAAAAACAATGTTTTATTCCACTAAGTATTAATGTAAATCACGCAAGCGCCGATGCTTATCATGTGAGTTTGTTTTTAGAAAATTTGCAAAAAGATTTAAATTGTTTTTAGTTTATATTTTTGTAAGTAAAATTTAGATATTATCCAAAGTTTATTACATTTTTTTAAAGAAAGGAATTATTGTGCCTACCATAAATCAATTGGTTAGAAAAGAGCGCAAAAAAGTTTTAGAGAAATCTAAATCTCCAGCGCTTAAAAATTGTCCACAAAGAAGGGGAGTTTGCACTAGGGTTTATACAACAACCCCTAAAAAACCAAACTCAGCGTTAAGAAAAGTTGCCAAAGTAAGACTTACAAGTGGCTTTGAAGTTATTAGTTATATCGGTGGTGAAGGTCACAACCTACAAGAACACAGCATTGTTTTAGTACGCGGCGGTAGGGTAAAAGACTTACCAGGTGTTAAGTATCACATTGTTCGCGGTGCCTTAGATACTGCAGGTGTTGCAAAAAGAACCGTTTCTCGTTCTAAATATGGTGCGAAACGCCCTAAAGCAGCAGCTAAGTAATAAAATTGCAGACAAATCCGTTAGATTTGATTTTGTTTGAGTAAAATTATAAATTTGAAGGAAAATTATGAGAAGAAGAAAAGCTCCGGTAAGAGAAGTCTTGCCAGATCCGATTTATGGAAACAAAGTAATCACAAAATTCATTAATTCTTTAATGTATGATGGTAAAAAAAGCACAGCTACGACTATTATGTATGGTGCTTTAGAAGCTATCGATAAAAAAGGTGGAGAAAAAAAAGGTATAGAAATTTTTAATGATGCTATTGAAAATATTAAGCCTTTATTAGAAGTTAAATCTCGTCGTGTTGGTGGTGCTACTTATCAAGTGCCAGTAGAAGTACGCCCAGCTAGACAACAAGCTTTAGCTATAAGATGGATTATTTCTTTTGCTAGAAAAAGAAGCGAAAGAACTATGATAGAAAAATTAGCAGCAGAATTATTAGATGCAGCTAATAGCAAAGGTGCTTCATTCAAGAAGAAAGAAGATACTTATAAAATGGCAGAAGCTAATAAAGCATTTGCTCATTATCGCTGGTAAGAGGAGTAAAATATGTCAAGAAGTACTCCTTTAAAAAGAGTTAGAAATATAGGTATCGCAGCTCATATTGATGCAGGTAAAACAACTACTAGTGAAAGAATTCTTTTCTTTACAGGTATGAGTCATAAAATTGGTGAGGTGCATGATGGTGCAGCTACAATGGACTGGATGGAGCAAGAAAAAGAAAGAGGTATCACAATTACTTCTGCTGCTACAACTTGTTTTTGGAAAAACCATCAAATTAACCTTATAGACACTCCAGGCCACGTTGACTTTACAATTGAAGTTGAAAGATCAATGCGTGTTTTAGATGGTGCAGTTGCGGTATTTTGTTCAGTAGGTGGAGTTCAACCACAATCAGAAACTGTATGGAGACAAGCTAATAAATACGGTGTTCCAAGAATTGTTTTTGTAAATAAAATGGACAGAATTGGTGCAAATTTCTTTAATGTTGAAGAACAAATCAAAAATCGTTTGAAAGGTAACCCAGTTCCACTTCAAATTCCAATCGGTGCTGAAGATAATTTCAAAGGTGTAATTGATCTTATTACCATGAAAGCTTTGGTATGGGAAGATGAAAATAAACCAACTGATTATGTAGAAAAAGAAATTCCAGCTGAACTTAAAGAAAAGGCTGAAGAATATCGCACAAAAATGATAGAAGCAGTTTCTGAAACAAGCGATGAATTAATGGAAAAATACCTAGGTGGTGAAGAGCTTACTCAAGAAGAAATCAAAGCAGGTATTAAGGCAGGATGTTTAAGTCTTTCTATGGTTCCTATGCTTTGTGGTACAGCTTTTAAAAATAAAGGTGTTCAGCCATTACTTGATGCTGTTGTTGCTTATTTACCAGCTCCTGATGAAGTTGCTAATATTAAAGGTGAATATGAAGACGGTACAGAAGTTTCTGTAAAATCAACTGATGATGGTGAGTTTGCAGGTCTAGCATTTAAAATTATGACTGACCCTTTTGTTGGGCAATTAACTTTCGTTCGTGTGTATAGAGGAAGTTTAGAAAGCGGTTCTTATGCATACAACTCAACAAAAGATAAAAAAGAAAGAATCGGTCGTCTTTTGAAAATGCACTCTAATAAAAGAGAAGAAATTAAAACTTTATATGCAGGAGAAATCGGAGCGGTTGTTGGACTTAAAGACACACTAACCGGTGATACTTTAGCAAGTGAAAAAGATAAGGTTATTTTAGAGAGAATGGATTTTCCAGATCCTGTTATTTCAGTTGCTGTTGAGCCTAAAACAAAAGCAGATCAAGAAAAAATGTCTATTGCTTTAAATAAATTAGCTCAAGAAGATCCAAGCTTTAGAGTTTCAACAGATGAAGAAAGTGGTCAAACTATCATTTCAGGTATGGGCGAGCTTCACTTAGAAATTATTGTTGATAGAATGCTTCGTGAATTTAAAGTTGAAGCCGAAGTAGGTCAACCTCAAGTTGCTTACCGTGAAACTATTAGAAAAACAGTTGAGCAAGAATACAAATACGCTAAACAATCAGGTGGTCGTGGACAATATGGTCATGTATTCTTAAGACTTGAGCCACTTGAACCAGGTAGTGGATATGAATTTGTAAATGATATCAAAGGTGGGGTAATTCCAAAAGAATATATTCCAGCAGTTGATAAAGGTGTTCAAGAGGCACTACAAAATGGTGTTTTAGCGGGATATCCTGTTGAAGATGTTAAAGTAACTGTTTATGATGGAAGTTACCACGAAGTGGATTCTTCTGAAATGGCATTTAAACTTGCAGCTTCTATGGGCTTTAAAGAAGGTGCTAGAAAAGCAGGTGCTGTAATCTTAGAACCTATGATGAAAGTTGAAGTTGAAACTCCAGAAGAATACATGGGTGATGTTATTGGCGATTTAAATAAACGCCGTGGCCAAGTAAATTCAATGGATGAAAGAGGTGGTAATAAAATTATTACAGCATTTTGTCCTTTGGCCGAGATGTTTGGTTACTCAACCGATCTTAGAAGTCAAACTCAAGGCCGTGCTACTTATTCTATGGAATTTGATCACTATGATGAAGTTCCAAAAAATGTTTCTGAAGAAATTATCAAAAAAAGAAATGGTTAATCTATCAAGATGGGCAAAAAGCTCATCTTGAATTATTTATGTCCTTTTGAATTAATTAAATTAATTGCTCCTTCATTAATTTCATATGCCTTTCCAAAACCTTTAACATATCTTCCATTTTTCAGTATAAGTTGAAATAAATGAAAATCTTGCATATTTTTAATGACTTGAATGATTTCTTTATTGTTTTCATTTTCATAAGTATTTAATACTTGCTCAAATAGCTGATTGTCTCTTGTTATTTCTGCACTCTCTACTCTAAATTTAAGTCTTTTCCTTGCAAAGATTGATATGCAATCTTTTTCATCTTCTATAAACATAATTTCTATGTTTTGATTATTGTATTTTACTCCTTCAAAGTGTTCGGCAATTTCACTAATATAAATATAAAAGTCATTTTTGTTTTTTATAATAGGAGTATATGAACATATGGTTTGATTGTTTAAATTTAAAGACGATATCATAATGCTTTTGCATTCTTGTATAAATTGATTAATTTCATCATGTAGTTGCATAAAAAATTTCCTTGTAAGTTAAAATGAATAAGATTTGAGGGTTTATAGAAAAGTAAAAAGAAGAGTTTGTTACTCTTCTTCATCAGTATTTTTGCGTACAACTTTAATGCGTTCTATGCTATTTCCATCCATCTTTTTGACTTCGTAGTAGCAAAATTCATCTTCTATTCTATCTCCAACCACCGGTAAGCGTCCTAAAAGATTGAAAACATATCCACCTATAGTGACTTGTTCTAATTCTTCATTAAAGCGTATATCAAGCATTTCTTCTACTTCGCTAATTTCATATCTTCCTTGAAATTCATAGATATTTTCTGCAAGCTTTTTAAAATGTGGACTAGAATCATCATGCTCATCGTTAATATCACCAACAATTTCTTCCATAATATCTTCCATAGTTAAAAGACCAGCAGTTCCGCCATATTCATCTACTACTAATGCTGTATGTACTTGTTCTTTATTCATCATGAAAAGAACTTTAGATATGCTGATATTTTCTGGAACTAGGATCATTTTGATTAGAAAATCATCTAAATTTTTCTTATCTTTGCTAAGTTCATTTTGCATAATGTCTCTAATATGCACCATACCTAAAATGATATCTTTAGAACCATCTATATATGGAAAGCGTGTATGTTTATACTGACAAACTATTTGCATATTTTCTTCATAGCTTTTTTGTTTATTAAGACAAATCATATCTTTTCTAGGTGTCATGATTTCTTTTGCTACTGTATCTGAAAAATCGACAGCATTGCGTATGATTTCAGTTTCAAATTCATCCAAAACTCCACCTTTTTGGCTTTCACTCGCAATAAATTTAATCTCTTCTTCAGAGTGACTTAATTCGTGTTCTTTGGCAGGTTTTATACCTATAATTTTTAAAGAAACTGCAGCTAAAAAGTCAAATGTTTTAATGAAAGGTAAGAAAAGTAACCAAAACAAATGTAATGGTCTTGCAATCCATAAAACAGCTCTATCTGCAATGGCTATAGCAATGCTTTTTGGGACCAACTCGCCTAGCACAACATGCAATAATGTGATAATAGCAAAAGCAATAATAAATGCTATGGTATGGATTAATGCTGGAGTTAAACCTAAATTTGCTAGAGGAACTTCAAGAATTTTAGCAATAGCAGGTTCACCTATCCAACCAAGAGCAAGAGAGCTTAGCGTAATACCAAGTTGGCAAGCACTTAAATAAGTATCTAGTTTTGAAGTGACTTCCAAAGCTTTTTTTGCATTGCGTTTTTTCTCTTTTACCATTTCTTCAAGTTTTGATCTACGCACTTTAACAATAGCAAATTCAGATAAAACAAAAAATCCATTTAAAAGCACTAAAGCTAATGCAACAAGAATCATAAAAGTAGAATAGCCTATATCAATAGAGGCAACAGTAGGTAGTGTTTGATTTAAGTCTAAAGATTGACTGGGGTCCAAAAAAACTCCTTTAATAAAATTTCGCAAAATTATATCAAATCAAAACTATAAAATTAGCTTAAAAATAATGATATATTTTAAATTAATTTAATGTTTTCTATATTCTATATTTTTTTCAAATTCATCTAAACGCTTGTAAATACTACGAAGCTGTGTGATAGTTGTCCAGTTGGTGATAAAAATGCTAAATGAAGATCTAACCTGGTCAAAAGCATTACCAACTTGTATGATAATTCCAAGTTGTATAAGTCCTAAAAATAAACTTGGAGCCATGATTAAAAAGGGTACTATAACCATGATTTGCTCAAATAAATAAAGCCATACATTAAAATACCCATAATGTAAAAATAATCTTTTATAATTGATTTTAAGCCCGGTAAATAAACTTAAAATACTTTCATCGCTTGCATAATTTTTTCTATCATCTTCAGCAAAAACAAGTTCTTTTCTAAAAGCAGCTTCGGCTTTTTGATTGTTATATTCTAGTCCAGGTAGTTTTATACCTACAAACCATGATATAACTAAACCTCCTAAAGAAACCAAAAATGCAATCCATACTAAAGAGCCATTAATATCTTTTAAGATAGGTAAATTAACATGTGCGCTTAACATCCATAAAATTGGTACAAAAGCAACTAAAGTCATAATTGCTTTGACAAAAGCTAACCCTAAACTTTCTATGATTTTTGAAAAATTATAGATATCTTCTTGAATTCTTTGCGAACTGCCTTCTATGTTATCATCTTTTTTTTGCCAAAATTTAATATAATCAAAAGTCATAGCCTCGCGCCATTTAAAAGCATATATGCTTCCAAAATATTGCGTGATAGTAGCGATTAATACATAAGGCAGTGCTAAATATAAAAATTGTTTAATAAAATGATAAAAATCATTTATGCTATGATTTTTTGCATCTTGTAAAACATCGTAAAATTCTTTATACCATTCATTTATTGCTACATTAATAGAGGTTTGTGCTAATAAAGAAGACAATAAAAAAAACAAACCCAAATAAGCCCATAAAGCCCATTTTTTAGAATAAAAAAAAGATTTAAACATTTTAAATTTCTTTCAGCATTTTTTCATAATGTTTTATTGTGTGTTTTTTTGCTTTAAATATTATACTAAAAATCATAATAAAACAACTTGCGACTAAAAATCCAGGAATGATTTCATAAATTTCTATAAAATTTGAACCAAAATGCTTATAAAATACAACAGTTAAAGCCCCACTAACCATTCCAGCTATTGCACCTTCTTTGCTCATATTTTTATAAAATAAAGAAAATAAAATAACGCTTCCAAAACTAGCTCCAAAACCTGCCCAAGCATAAGAGACTATGTTTAAAATTTGACTTTGAGTATCAAGTGAAAGTGTAAAAGCTACACACGCTACAATCAAAACACCTAAGCGTGACAACAAAGTAATATTTTTATCATTTGTTTTTCTTTTTAAGATTTGTGTATAAAAATCTTGCACCAAGCTAGAAGCGCATACTAGCAATTGAGAACTTGCAGTACTCATAATGGCTGCTAAAATTGCACTGAGTAAAATTCCCGCCACCCAAGGGTTAAAAAGCACTTGAGACATTACAATAAATATTCTTTCAGGATCATTTAAAGTAAGATCAAATTTAGCTATATAAGCAATACCTAAAAATCCTATCATAGCAGCACCAAATAAAGAAATTACCATCCAAGTTATGCCTATAAAAGTCGCAGTAGGAATTTCTTTTACATTTTTTATAGAAATAAAGCGAATTAAAATATGAGGTTGGCCAAAATATCCAAGCCCCCAGGCTAAGGTTGATGCTACCACTAGCCAACCACCACCATCTAAACCAAAAGCTTGAGGTTTTACATCATTTATAGTAGAAAAAGCTTCGCCAAAGCCACCAAGTTCAAAAATCATCACAAAAGGAATGATAATTAATGAACTCATCATTAAAAGTCCTTGTATCATATCAGTCCAGCATACGGCTTTATAGCCACCTAAAAAAGTATATAAAACAATAACTAAAAATCCAATACTTAAGGCAAAAATATAAGGCAAATTAAATACACTTTCAAAAAGTTTAGCACCACTTACTAATCCAGCACTAATGTAAATAGTAAAAAATACTAAAATAACTACCGCACAAATACTTCTTAAAATATGTCTATCATCATGAAAGCGACTTTCAAAAAAATCAGGAATTGTAATACATTCTTTGGCTATTTGAGAAAAAATCTTTAATCTTTTAGCAACAAAGGTCCAGTTTAAGAACATACCAAAGCTTAAACCTATGGCTATATAAATTTGTCCCAATCCAGCTGCGTATAAAGCACCGGGAAAAGCCATTAAAAGCCAACTACTCATATCAGAAGCACCTGCACTTAAGGCAGATATTACAGGTCCCATTGATGCATTTCCAACAAAATAATCTTTACTATTTTGATTTTTTTTGTAAAAATAAAAACCTATAAAAAGCATTAAAAATGCATAGGTAATAAAAGTAATAATAATAGGATAAGAAAATTCCACACTTTGTAAATTCATAAGTGTCCTTAAAAAATTTAAAAAATCATCATTTTACTTGTTTTATTTTAAAAAAACATTATAAAAATTATTTTTTATTTCAATGCTTTATAAAGTTTTTTTGTTACAATTTTCAAAAAAATTAAGGATAGTTAATGAAAAATCTTTTAATTATAGGTGCAGGTGGTGTAAGCCGTGTTGCGACTGTAAAATGTGCAATGAATAGTGATGTCTTTAGTAAAATAACCCTAGCAAGTAGAACTAAAAGTAAATGTGATGAAATAGCAGCTTTTATAAAAGAGCGTTTAGGTGTAGAAATTCAAACTGAGCAAATAGACGCAGATGACACCGCTGCTGCTGTAGAACTTATCAAAAAAACAGGAGTTGAAATTTTATTAAATGTGGCTTTACCTTATCAAGATCTTGCTTTAATGGATGCGTGCATTCAAACTAATATCCACTATGTAGATACTGCAAACTATGAACATCCTGATTTGGCTAAATTTGAATATAAAGAACAATGGGCAAGAAATGATAAGTTTAAACAAGCAGGAATTTTAGGACTTTTAGGCAGTGGATTTGATCCAGGTGTTACTAATGTATTTTGCGCTTATGCACAGCAAAATTTGTTTGATGAAATTCATTATATAGATATATTAGATTGTAATGCTGGAGATCATGGCTATGCCTTTGCAACTAATTTTAACCCTGAGATTAACTTAAGAGAGGTTTCTGCTAAAGGTCGTTACTGGGAAAATGGCAAATGGATAGAAACTGATCCTATGGAAATAAAAATGGAGTGGGATTATCCTGAAGTAGGGGTAAAAGATAGTTATTTACTTTATCACGAAGAGCTTGAAAGTTTAGTAAAAAATATCAAAGGTTTAAAAAGAATAAGATTTTTTATGACTTTTGGACAAAGTTATTTAACTCATATGAAATGTCTTGAAAATGTTGGTATGCTGGGTATTAAACCTGTTATGCATCAAGGTAAAGAAATAATACCAATAGAATTTTTAAAAACCTTACTTCCCGATCCTGCTAGTTTAGGCCCTCGTACTAAAGGTTATACTAATATAGGTTGTGTGATTCGTGGTGTAAAAGATGGAAAAGATAGACAAGTTTATATTTACAATGTTTGTAATCACGAAGAATGCTTTAAAGAAACCGGAGCGCAAGCTGTGAGTTATACTACTGGAGTTCCTGCAATGATAGGAACAAAGCTAATCGCTAAAGGAATTTGGCAAGGAAAAGGTGTATTTAACATGGAAGAATTTGACGCTAAACCTTTTATGGATGAGTTAAATACTCAAGGACTTCCTTGGAAAATTATAGAAATGGAGCCAAATTTAGGAAAATAATCTCAAGTCTTTTTTGACTTGAGAAAGTTTTAATAATGAAGCAATTATTATTAAGTATAGATTGGACACCTTTTTTAGTTTCCATAAAACTTTCTATTATTACTTGTATAATTTTGTTTTGTTTTTGCGTACCTCTTGCTTGGGTTTTTACTTTTAAGCAATTTAGAGCAAAAAAAATTCTAGAAACTATAATAACCTTACCTTTAGTTTTACCACCATCTGTTGTTGGTTTTTACTTATTGATTTTATTTTCAAAATACTCTTTTTTTGGAGAATTTTTAGAAAAACACTTTAATATCACCTTAGCTTTTACCTTTGAAGGTTTGGTGATAGCAAGTTGTATTTATTCTTTACCTTTTATGTTTAATCCTTTATATAATGCAATGTCTATGATTTCTAAAAATATTATAGAAGCTAGTTTTTCTTTAGGAAAAAATTCTTTCATTACACTTTTAAAAGTAATCTTACCTAGTATCAAACCAGCTATACTCAGTGCTTTGGTAATAAGTTTTGCACATACTATGGGTGAGTTTGGTATAGTATTAATGATAGGTGGTTCTTTAAGCGGGGAAACAAAAGTAGCTAGTATTGCTATATATGAAAGTATGGAAAATTTAGATTTTGCCACAGCTCATATTTATAGTCTCATACTTTTAATTTTTAGTTTTGTTGTTTTGTTAAGTGTAAATTTGTTAAAAAATAAATAACAAAGACTTATTTTATTGTATAATCAATTTATATCTTAAATTTAAAGGAGAAATGATGGATAATTCATTATCAGGATATACTAAAAAATATGACAATGAAGGGTATGGCTTACAATATCCAGATGGACATGTTATAAGATTTTATGAGAGAATCTTAAAATACAAATTAAATAAAACAAGTGGAAATTTACTTGATTTTGGTTGTGGAAATGGAGTTCATTCTAAGTATTTTCAAGATGTAACAGGGGGGGGGTATTAATGCTTATGGTATAGATATTGTTCCTAGCTTAAAAAATACTTGGAAAAAAGATCCTAGGATAAATGAAAATAATTTTCATGTTATTACACCAAATTCTAGTTTTAAAAATTTATTTGATGTAAAAATGGATTTTATTTTTGCAAATCAAAGTTTATATTATCTACCAAACAAAGACTTTCAAAAAACTATTGAAGAATTTTATGATTTATGTAATGATGGAGCAATAATTTTCGCGACAATGATTAGCTCTAAAGCTTATCAAGAATTTGTTGCAGGAGATGTTAAAGATAATGGTTTAGTGGAAGTAAAATCTAGTCCAAGATTAAATGGCGAATCTACTTATATAAATTTTACAAATACGATTGAAGAATTAAAAGAAAAATTTAAACCTTTTAAACCATTATTTTGAGGAGATTATGAATTAATAAATTTATATAATTTTGAAGGAAGTATACAGCATTTTATTTATATAGGGGAAAAATAATTTTATATGATAAAGACTTTATCAAGTCTTTAT
>NZ_JAKMSO010000013.1:0-18403 GCF_025772685.1 Campylobacter sp. CNRCH_2015_1657
GAAGCACAAAGTCTAATATTATTAAAATAGTGAAAAGTTCCGAAACAAAAATACTGAGTAAAATCAACTTCTTTTCCAAAACCTATATATCTCCAAGCATCTCCATCAAGCGTCACATGAGAAGAATTATCAATAATTGCATCTATAGTCCACGGAGCTATCTTTGCAGATAATATACCCATATAAGCACCATGTGAAACCCCTACTACAATGGTTTTTAAATCTTTATTTTTAAAAATATTCGCTTTTACATAAAGCAAAGTATTTATCATATCAATTGTTTGCATAATACCATAATTTTGATATTCATCATTTGTAAGTTTTAAGCTCACACTTAAATCTAAATAATAATCTCTATCAAAATCCCAAGCGTCTTTCTTTTTTTGAATTTCTTTATTAAGATATTCCATAGCAGGATGAAATTCTTCAAAAGTATTAAGTTTTGATATATCATAAGAAATTTCTATGTCAATGGCTTTTAAGCTTGCATCAAAAATAAGTTTATCAATATCATCTAAATACCATTGTGCTCCAGTTTGAGGACGATTACCTATACCATGATAATTTACACTCAAAACTGCTACATTATATTTTGATGCAAAATACTCCATATTAAATTTTAAAACAGGATCTCTTATATCAGCACCAAGTCCTTGAATGATACACATTATAGCTTGAATTTCTTTTGTATCATCATATATAAGTTGAAATTCTAATTTACTTTCTCTTTTTATATTTAATTCCACATCATCACAAGAGTCTATAAAATAAGTTTGATTTATGAGCATGTTAAGCCTTTTAAAATAAAAATTCAATTATACTTACTTTTTTATAAATTTAAAGAGAAATCATGAAAAATCTTTGTATTATCCCTGCGCGCGGTGGTTCTAAGCGTATTCCTAGAAAAAATATTATTGATTTTTTGGGAAAACCATTGATTGCTTATAGCATAGAAAGTGCTTTAAATTCGGGTATTTTTGATGATGTAATTATTTCAAGTGATGATTATGAGATCATAGAAGTGGCTTTAAAGTATGGTGCTAAGGCTCCTTTTGTGCGTAAAAAAGAACTAAGTGATGATTATGCAAGTTCAACCGCTGTAATACAAGATGCCATCATCACTCTAGAAAAACAAGGTAAAATCTATGAAAATGTGTGTTGCTTATACGCAACTGCTCCACTTATAGATGAGTTTATCTTAAAAGAAGCTTTTGAACAATTTAGTCAAGAAGAATGTAAATTTTTATTTTCAGCTTGTGAGTTTGAATACCCTATACAAAGAGGTTTTTACCTTGATGAACAAAATAAAGTTTACATGTTTGATGAGTCAAATTATGATAAACGCTCACAAGATCTTACTAAGGCTTACCATGATGGTGGTGCATTTTATTTTGGCAAAAAAGAAGCGTGGCTAGAAGAAGATTTTATGTTTAAATCTCATTCTAAAGCTTTTTTACTTCCAAGAAATAAAATTTGCGATATTGACACTTTTGAAGACTTAGAATTTGCTAAAATACTATATAGATTTCAACAATAGAAACTATAAATTCTATAGTTTCTTGATTTTTAATTTCTATTTTATATAATATAAGCTTTTTCTTTTTAAATTTAAAGTATAATAAAGTAATTTTAGTTATATAATGAGGAAATATTATGCTACAAAAAAATATCAAAAGCATAAAAACAAAATTAAGTGAAACTTTATCAGCTATTAAAAAATCAAAATACAAGATTATTCAAGGTAATGATAGCTTAGATATAAATTTTTTAAATACTCAAGATAATACTCTAATTTATAAAAACCCTTTAGATGAATTAAATGCTATGTTAAAAATTTATAATGAAAAATATCGTCTATATCCTGTATTATATTTTTATGGATTTGGAAATGGAATTTTATATAAAGCTCTTTTGCAAAATCCCCATCATAAGATTATTATTGTTTTTGAAAAAGACTTAGAAATTATCCATAGTGCTTTTAGCGTGATGGATTTTAGCAAAGAATTACAAGAAGCTAGATTGGTAATAGCTGATACCAATACTTTAAATACAATTGATTATGAGCTAATGTGCAAACAACAACCTATGCTGAATTTTGCAAGAACATATTTTTTAGAACTACATTCTGATTATTATGAAAGATATCATGATAATATATTAAAAGTCAATAATAATATGTCAGAATACCTTAAAAAAGCTATGTTAGCATACGGAAATTTACCACTTGATGCACTTCAAGGTATAGAGCAATTTACCTATAATCTTCCTAAAATGTTAACCCATCCAAACTACAAAGAGCTCTTACAAAAAAGAAAAAATCTAAGTGATACTGCTATCATTGTTTCTACAGGACCAAGTCTTTCTAAACAACTTCCATTGTTAAAGCAATACGCTAGTAAAGCTACTATTTTTTGTGCGGATAGTGCTTACCCTATCTTAGCTAAACATAATATCAAACCTGATTATGTTTTATCTTTGGAAAGAATAGCTTTAACAAGTGAATTTTTTAATAATGATTTTGGCGATTTTGATAAAGATGTAACATTTGTTATAAAATCATATGCTCATCCTAATACAATGAAATATCTTGATAGTAATAATAGAAATTATTTATTAGTTTCCGTAACAGGAGCTATATTTATTAATTTCATGCAATTACATTCTTATGGTTATCTTGGAACTGGATGGAGTGTTGCAAATATGGCGTCTAATTTAGCATTTGATCTTGGACATAAAAACATTATTTTAATTGGACAAGATTTAGCCTATAGCGAAAGTGGAGTTTCGCATTCAAATGATTACACTTATCTTACAGATAGCTATAAAACCAAAAAATATTATAAAAGAGATTATGGGAAATACGAATGTGAAGCTTATGGAGGAAAAGGAGTAGTACAAAGTTCTTTCGCTTGGATCTTATTCCGCCAAAATTTTGAAAGTGATATTGTTTATTTTAACCATTATAATACAATTGTTTACAATTGTACCGAAGGTGGTGCTAGAATTGCAGGAGCCATAGAAAAGCCTTTTAAGCAAATATGCGAAAAATTATTAACAAAAGAACTAAAAAAGCCTTTTACTTCATTAGAAAATCCAACTTTAAACAAGCAAAATGAATTAATGCTTAAAGCACATACTAAAATCAAAAAAAGCATTTCGCATTGCCAAAATTTAAATAAAACTTTCAAAGAACAACTAATAAATTTAAAACAATCATATCAAAATATCCAAACCCAAGAAGATCTAAATATTCTAATAAAATGCATAGATGAAATTAAATCAAGTATTGAAGATAAGAACAACATACAAGAATTATACGAAACTCTAAATCCACTACTCATGCAGTTTGAGTTCAATCTTGCTAAAATTTATGTTTTAAATCCTATAAACGAAGATGATGTGTATAATAAATCTCTATTATGGATAAAAGAACATATTGATTGGCTTGAGTTAATTATAGCCCATATTGATGCTCATGAGCAAACCTTGCATAAAAGCATACTTCCACTACAAGAAACCATTATACAAAGAGGATATGGACATAAAATCAAATGAAAGTTCTTTTTAGAAGTGATAGTTCTAGCACCATAGGACACGGACATATCAAAAGAGATCTTTTGTTAGCTAAGCAATATCATGATGTATCTTTTGCATGTTTAGCTCTAGAAGGTTCTTTGATAGATGAAATTCCTTATCCTGTATATGAACTAACAAGTGCTAGTGTATATGAGCTAATCAATCTCATCAAAAAAGAAAAATTTGATCTTTTGATTATTGATCATTATGAAATTACTGCAGATGATGAAAAACTCATCAAGCTAGAAACAGGGGTTAAAATTCTAAGTTTTGATGATGAGATAAAAGAACATTTTTGTGACATTTTACTAAATGTTAATGCTTATGCTAAAGAAAGTGATTATGAGAATTTAGTGCCAAAATATTGTGAATTAAGATGTGGCTTTTCCTATGCTCTAATACGCGATGAATTTTACCAAGAAAGCAAGATAAAAAGAGAAAAAATTTATGATTATTTTATCTGTATAGGAGGAAGTGATCCAAAAAATATTTCCTTTGATATAGCAAACAAACTTAACAAAAACAAAACTATCATCATAGCTACCACAAAAGCAAATTCTCATCTAAACTCACTTCGAAAATTAAGCCAAAAAAACCCTAATATACAAATTCTCATTGACCAATCTAATCTTGCAAGATTGATGAATGAAAGCAAAAAACTCATCATTAGCGCAAGTTCATTGGTAAATGAAGCTTTAATTTTAAAAGCAAATTTTAAAGCCATAGCTTATGCTAAAAATCAAGAAAAACTTGCAACATGGCTTGCTAAAAAAGGCTATGAAGTGGAGAATTTTATATGATAATTTTAAAAGATTTTATCCATTTGACTCAAGAAGAAATCAAACTTGTTTTAAAATGGCGTAACGATGAAAGCATTGCTAAATTTATGAAAACGCAAAATATTAGCCTAGAAGTGCATTTAAACTTTTTATCTAGCTTAAAAACAAACGCAACTAAAAAATATTTTTTAGTATATGATGATGAAAATATCATAGGCGTGATTGATTTTATCAATATCACTAAACTTTCTTGTGAATTTGGGCTTTATGGCATAAAAAAAGGTGTAGGTGAGCTTTTAATGCAAGAAGTTAAAAACTATGCTTTCAATGTTTTAAAAATTCAAACTTTAAACGCATGTGTTTTCAAAGAAAATACAAAAGCTTTGAATTTATATTTAAAACATGGTTTTAAGATTGTTAAGACAAAAAAAGAATTATTTTATCTTGATAATGACATAAAAACAAAAAAACACTTTTTTATCATAGGAGGAGGGAGTCTTCAAGCAGATTTTTTGTATGAAGTAAAAAAATACTTCATAACACATGTATTTGACTATGATAATAAATGTTTTTTAAAAAAAGAAGCTGATATATTTCATCTTATAAGCATTCATGAGAAAGAAAAAATTTTACAATTAGCTAAGCAATATAATATTGTAGGTATAGGTACAACAGCTACAGAATTGGGAAATATAACATCTTGTTATGTAGGTGAACATTTAAATTTGGGACTAAATTCTTATGAGGTTGCTCTTAATACCACTGACAAATCAAGAATGAAGGATATTTTTAAAAAATATCACATTCCCACAGCTAAATATGAAAAAATATACAATATAAATGAGTTAAAAAATATAAAAATGAATTTTCCTTTAGTTGTAAAACCTAGTGATAGAAGTGCAGGTAGAGGTGTGGTGAAAGTATATGATATACAGCAACTTACAAAAGCATACTTAAATGCAAAAGAAATTTCTTACAATAAAATCGTTTTAGTCGAAGAAGTGATAGAAGGTTTGCAATATAGCGTAGAAACAATTACTTCAAATGGAAAACATCAAATTCTAGCTATCACAGAAGAATATCTACGAGATGATGAAAATAAAGATGATTTTTTAGAAACTCAACAACTTATTCCTGCTAGACTTTCAAAAGAGAATGAAAAAATTATAAAAAAAATTATATTAAAAACTTTAAAAGCTTTTGGAATTAAATATGGTGCATGCCATATTGAGCTAAAAATAAATAATAATAATGTAAAAATAATTGAAATTGCTAGTCGAGCTGGCGGTTGGAGAAATGTATTAATTGAACACTCCATAGGATTAAACTATAATACCTTAATATTGCAAAGTATATTAAAAAAGAAATTGCAAAATTACAAAATAGATGAGCAACACTATTGTTTAGTAAAAATGATTTTCACTAAACAAGATTTTGAATTTTACCAATTTTTAAAGAAAAATAAACCAAATATGATTATAAAAGATCATGTCCTTATAAACAAATCAACAGAATTTAACTACTCCTCATCATTATTAGACTCTAAGGGATATTATTATATAAAAATTCCAAAAAATGAAAATCCAGATAAATATTTATTTTCTTCATTTTTCTAACAATATCACATAATCACTATCACAAATATTATTATTTTCATGATATATTTCTAGAGTATTTATTTCTATATTGTTAAACATAGAAAAAACTCTTTTCACTTCTTCTTTGTCAAAAAAATACATATTCATTCCATTTTCAGCATAAGCTGAACGTTTTGGATTGTTTTCTTGTATTGTTATGCTGTATTTATCATTATTTTTTACTCCATGTTTATATCTATAATCATTTAAATTTCGAGTTAAAACAAAAGCTTTGCCATCTTGTTTTAAAACTCTATAAATCTCACAAGCTGCTTTTTCTATAACTTCTTTGTTATTATAATATAATACTCCCCAGCACAAAATTCCATCAAAGAATTCATTTTCATAAGGAAGTTCATTAACATTTGCTAATTCAACTTGAGCTTTTAAATTATATTGATTTAATAATTCTTTTGTATGTTTAACTCCACTATGTGAATAATCGCAACCATATGTAATATAATTATTTTCTGCTAGAAATTTTACATGCCTACCTGCTCCACAACCAAGATCTAAAATTTTAGACTCTTTTTTAAAATTCTTAAATACACATTTTATATAAATATCATGAGGATATATTGGCTGATGTTTGCTATTCCCATGAAGTTGTGTCCATTTTTCTTGATTATTCATTTTTTATCCTTTAAAGAGAGATTGTGAATGGTGTTTGCAATATGTTTTACCTCTTTTTGAATATCAAAATTATCTCTTAGTATTATATCACTAGCTTTTGGAATCTCAAATACCTGATCTACACCTACAATATTTGTAATTTTTTGTTTAAAAAAATTTTTACTATCTCTTTGCTTTCTAATATCCAAAGAAACATCAAGAAAAATTTCTAAATATCTTTCAAAATTTTTCCTATTATAACTTCTAATCTCATCAAACATAGAAATAGTTGATAATATTACTATAAAATTTTGCTTATATAAAATTTCAGATAATTTCACATAATATTTTGCCATTTTCAAACGAGAATCCTTAGAATATTTAAAATTTTCCACACAAGCTCTTAATTCATCTCCATCTAAAACAATTGATTTTTTTTGATATTCTTTTTGAAGATACTTTTGCAAAGCATAAGCTAAAGTAGTTTTTCCACTTCCACTTAAACCTGTAATAAAAACTAAAATTCCTTGCAAAAGTCCTCCTTCAGTTGTAAAATATTTTTAGGTCTACCAAGATTAGTTCTTGTTTGTTGTTTGACTTTAATCTCCAAAAAAACTAAACCATTAATTTTTTTTATTTCCTCAAGCTTTTTCTTGAGTTGTTTTATATTGGAAACACTAAAACAATAATCATAACCACAAGATTTAGCTAATTTAATGAACGAGGCATTTTTTGCGCTTGTAAATTGTCCACCTACACTATCATGAATTTCATTATTTAGCACCACATGCAAAAAATTTGAATACTTAAAATTTAATATAGAACCCAAATGCATTATAAAAGCACCATCACCATCTAAACACACAATCTTATTACTGCTATATTTTGATAAAACATATGCCAGAGAACTAGCGTATCCCATAGACCCTACAACCAAAAAATCATTACAATGATTTTGATTTTTAATTTTACGCAGCTCGTAACATTCTCTTGAAATATATCCCGTTGAAGTGATTATTTTAGCATCAATATACGCATCTTGTATTAAAGAAATAGCTTCCTCTCTAACAATGTTATATGTATTCTTCTTTCGTGCTAAATTATATGCATTAAAAGTATCTTTTTCTATTAAAAAAGCTATAATTTTTTTCTCACTCTTACACTTTTGTATTGCATTGCAAATTTGCTGTTTTGCTGTAGATAATTCTTTATCTAAAATATAATTTTCTATTTCACAAGCATTTAGAATATCTCTAGTAACTCTACCTTGTTTTGCATGTTGAGGCTCATCATCTTTTCCTCCTCTTAATCCTATAAATAATATCATTGGTATAGCATAAACCTCAGGATCTGCAAGCGATAAAATAGGATTAATAGCATTTCCTAGACCAGAATTTTGCATGTAAACACATGCAATTTGTTTTGTTGCTAAATGATATGCACTAGCAAAAGCTATTGCTTGTCCTTCATTAGATGCTATCAAAAATTGTTCTTTTGGTAAAATTTCCTCTAAAGCATTATTTATAGGCTTTAAAAGACTATCTGGAACACCAGCAAAAAAAGAAAATTTACTTTTTAAAAAAGTAGCAAACCCTAAAGAATCTATCATTGATTCCCTTTTATCAATTTAATTAAATCTAATGCTGATATATATTCCTTATCAGCCTCCAAACTTCTTCCATTCTGCAATATTAATGTAGCTGTTGTCTTCATAGCAGAATAAGCCGATCTCAATAGTTGATTTGCATATACCACCAAATTTACTCCAGCTCTTTCTAAATCTTGCTCGCTTAAAGAAGGATAATTTGTAGGTACAACCATTAAAGGTTTTCTATTGGTAAAATTATTATATTTTTCACAAAATTCTAAAATCTCAAGCCCATCTTTTTGTCTAGAATGTATCATAATGGCATCAGCACCTGCTTCAATATATGCATGAGCTCTTGTTAGCGCATCATCTATTCCTTTTTGCAAAATCAAGCTTTCTATCCGTGCAATAATCATAAATTCCTTACTTAGTTGAGCTTGCTTTCCTTTTTGTATTTTTAAACAAAAATTATCTATTGTATCTTGTGTATGTCGCAAATCAGAATCACATAAAGAATTTTGCTTTAGTCCTATTTTATCTTCTATCACAATAGCACTAACACCCAATCGCTCTAATCTTTTAACTGTTAAAACAAAATGTGGAATTTGAGAGCCAGTATCTCCATCATATATAATAGGTTTTGTACAAACTTCTAATATATCATTAACTGTAGTTATCCTAGAAGTTAAATCAACAAATTCATTATCTGGTTTCCCTTTTGAACTAGAATCAGTTAAAGAACTCAACCACAAAAAATCGAAAGACTGATTATTACCATATCTATCTTTTATTACAAGATCTTCAATAATCATTGCGCTTAATCCGCTATGAGCTTCAATTCCTTTAATAACATTTTTTACCTGCAATGCTCTTTTTAATGATCCTAGTCTTTCATGAGGAAAAATACCTAATTCTTTAATTTGCTTAATTAAAAAACTAGAGGAAATATCTTGCGTATATTTAGGCTCTATAATTTTCCCACCCCAAGTTTGCATCAATTTAATAGCTCTTTGACGCGAAGAATCTAAAGGTCCGCTTTTCCAATCATCTCCATGCACTAAAAAATCTGGTTTATATTTTAATAAATTTCTATCATAATCTTTTTCATCCTGCAAAACAACCTCATCAACACCTTTTATTGACTGTAAGATTAATTTTCTTTGGTCATAACTCATTAGCGGAATTCTTTTATAACTAGATATAGCTTTATCAGAAAAAAGTCCGACAATTACATATCCTAATTTTGAAGCTTCATTTATAATATTTAAATGACCAGGATGTATAATATCAGCAGCCATTGGAACATAAACTATTTTTTTTTCCAACTCTTATCCTTTAAATAAACAAGTATCACACAATTTTGTCGATTTTAAACATCCATTTTTATGAGCCAATCTAAGTTCATTCATTTTATCGCTATGCCAAATTTGATAAATACTATTATTGTTAATATTTCCAACAGCTATATGTTTTGCACGGTGGCTTGCACAAGGAACTACCAATCCATCTCCATGTATAAATAAAGACTCAAAAGGATAAGAGCATCTTTGCTTACCAGAAATTGGAGATTCGGATATAGCTAAACTTCTATCATCATCAAAAGGCGATATTGGGACATAGCGCTGAATTGACACATAATCTGCCTTATCTACCCAATATCTTTTAAAATCTTCTAATTCATGTTTATTTACTTCTTGCAATAAAAAACTTACCCTTATTATTGGAAGTTTTATATTCATTTTTTCTTTTAAATTTATAAAATTTTCTATATTTTGAAGAACATTTTTAAAATTTAAACCAAGTCTAATTTTATTATATGTTTCTTCGGTATAAGCATCTATGCTAAAATTCATTCTAGTAATGTTTGTATCAAGTAACTTCTTAGACATATCCTCCGTTAATAAAGAAGCATTGGTGTTAAAATGAATATCAATTATATTTTTTTTACTACTAACATATTGCAATCTTTCGATAATATCAGGGTCCAATAAAGGTTCATTTGTTTGAGAGACACCAATAGAAGGACATTGATGTTCGTCGCATTCATCTACTAATTTCTTAAAAGTATTAAAAGATAAATAACCTTTGTATCTATAATCATCTCTCAAATCTGCATGTCCATGCACACACATAATACATCTAGCATTGCATTTAAATTGATTCTCAAATCTTACAAACAAAGGAAAATCTTGAAAAATACACTTAGAAGCATCATTCCATTTTTTTCTATACTCTGTCCATTTGCTACCATATTTTTCAATAAAAATAGCATCAATATCTTTTTTGGAATTATTAACAACTCTACCAGCAGAAGTCGATTCTGTTTTTATATCTGACATTTTACACCTTTTTTTCTAATTTTTCATTTATTTTTAATTCTATTAACCTATAAATTAAGTCAAAAATATACAAAGAAGCTATAACACAAAACATTGCTTTTATCTTACCAAACAATAAAAAAAGACTAACTAAAAAAAGCATCATAGAACAATCCATTCCAAGTAAAAAATTTCTGTCAAGTAACCATTTTTTAACTCCAAATCTTTGAATTTTTTTTAATTTTCTTAACTTTTTAGCAAAATAAAACATTCCAAAAAAATTATGTATATTCATACTTAAAAGTACCAAAATCATAAAATATATAGATATATGCGTCGAAAAAGTTAAAACAATAAAAATCATATTAAAAAAAATATTATCATTTATCCGATCCAATCTAGAACCTATATAAGTTTTTTTATTAGTATATCGTGCAAGCATACCATCTGTATGATCAATCAAAGCATAACATTGTACCAATAACGCACCTAGGATAAAATGATTATGATAAAGACAGTATAAGATAAAAGGAAACAATAAAGTATTTAAAAAAGTGACTAATATAGGATGTATATTTTTTTTAGCTAAAAATGGTAAAATTCTACTTATAATTATTATCCGATATACATATTCTATTATATACATACTTTTATCTTCTAAACGATGATGCTTTTTTATTTTTATTCTATCCATAACTCCAACCTAAAACAACTCATCAATTATTTTCTCTAATTTTTCATATTTTTTATATGATTTCATGCTATATTGCATATTTAGTCTATTATTATAATTACTTTTTTCTAAAAAAATAGCAATATCTTTTATATTTTTAGCATAATATAGTATATTTTTATCACTTCCATATTGGGCTAATCTTTTCTGATCTTCACTTAAAACTATACCAATTATAGGTATTTTTAAAAATAAAAATTCATAAACAGTTTGCCCGCAAGCGCAAATTCCTATATCGTTTTTAACCATTAAATCAGACATTACTGGATTTTGAAAAAACACAATATTTTTATGTCTAATTTTTATTAGTTCATCTTTAAACTTAAAAGCTCCTCCTATAACAACATTTAAAGTAATATTGTTTTTTTCTATAAAAGGTAAAATAATACTAATAATTTTATAAGTTAAATTTTTATCATCACTTCCACCTAAAGTTAATAAAATATTCTTTATTTCAGGACGAATTTTAATAGGTGTTTTTTTATAAAATTCGTCTCTTAAAAATTGATAATCAAATAATAATTTTGTTGCAATGTTTGTATTATACTGTAACTCCTTTGCATAGGGATTAGGATTGATTAAAATATCAACATCATAGTATTTTAATACACACTCATCATCTATGCATATAATCTTCTCAAAATATTTTTTACTATAAGTAAAAAAATCATCATTTATCATACAATCATCGCATAATAAATAATTAGAATTAATATCAATAATATCTTCAGATTTGTCAATTAAAACTAATTCAAAACAAGAATCCTTGATCAATCTATGGCCTGAAATAAAATTATTTTTATTTAAACTAACAAAAACTATATTAAAGATTTCTTTTAATTTAGAAGCCAAAAATAAAGTTCTCATAATATGACCAAGTCCTATACTAAATCCTCCATTAGTATATATTAACATTTTCTTCATTTTTCTAACAATATCACATAATCACTATCACAAATATTATTATTTTCATGATATATTTCTAGAGTATTTATTTCTATATTGTTAAACATAGAAAAAACTCTTTTCACTTCTTCTTTGTCAAAAAAATACATATTCATTCCATTTTCAGCATAAGCTGAACGTTTTGGATTGTTTTCTTGTATTGTTATGCTGTATTTATCATTATTTTTTACTCCATGTTTATATCTATAATCATTTAAATTTCGAGTTAAAACAAAAGCTTTGCCATCTTGTTTTAAAACTCTATAAATCTCACAAGCTGCTTTTTCTATAACTTCTTTGTTATTATAATATAATACTCCCCAGCACAAAATTCCATCAAAGAATTCATTTTCATAAGGAAGTTCATTAACATTTGCTAATTCAACTTGAGCTTTTAAATTATATTGATTTAATAATTCTTTTGTATGTTTAACTCCACTATGTGAATAATCGCAACCATATGTAATATAATTATTTTCTGCTAGAAATTTTACATGCCTACCTGCTCCACAACCAAGATCTAAAATTTTAGACTCTTTTTTAAAATTCTTAAATACACATTTTATATAAATATCATGAGGATATATTGGCTGATGTTTGCTATTCCCATGAAGTTGTGTCCATTTTTCTTGATTATTCATTTTTTATCCTTTAAAGAGAGATTGTGAATGGTGTAAAGTATTTTTTTTATATTGTCTTGAATTTTTTCCATACTAGTTTTTTCATCAAGCCATAAATTTACTATTTGATTTTCCAAAATAATACTATTTTTCAATGCTTTTTTTTTAAAAATTTTATTACATCCTATATACCAAGAACTACAATCAATATTATTTTTTCTTAAATTTACTAATAATTTTTCTCTATCACCCAAAAATCTAAAGGTATACCTCCATGCAATACTATTATGTGACAATTTTGGATGAATAATTAAATCATGAATCATTTCTTGCTTATATATTTGCATCTTTTTAATTCTATTTTTACATATATGCTCTAATTGTTCTAATTTTTTGTATAAAATAAAATTATATTGTTCTACTTTGTAAAATTTTGTATATTTTAACAATAACTCTTGAAATTTAGTAAAATAATTATCATTTGATTTGTCTAGATTATAAAATTCTTTGCGATATTCTTGTAAATTATAATCTAAATCATCAAGAATAGGACTAGCAAGAGTATTATTAATACATCTTAACTTACTTAAGTCATTCATACTTAATATCCCCCCCCCCATAAAATCATTATCTAAAAATTTTGTATGTCCAAAACTAAATATAGATAAATCACAAAGTGGATTAACTTTATATGTTTGAGCACAATCTTCAATAATAAATATATCATGAAATTTGCAAAAATTGATAATATCATTGCTGCATATATGTCCATAAACATGAGCTAACAATAATGCATCAAAATTATTAATTTTATAAATTTGTTTTATACTATCCAAATCCATTACATAATCATCTAAACTAATATCACAAAATTCATAGTCTAATCCTGCTCTAATAGCTGCTATAACTACCTGAGGACATATAATATTTGGAATTAAAATTTTTGTCCTACCTAACGATTTTATATATAAAAAACTAATATATAAAGCACTAGTTCCAGAATGAGTATATAGGCAATGATGTACATTAAATTTATAAGCAATTTCTGATTCTAATTCTTGAAATTGATTTACAATCATAAGGCAATCCTCACGGGGATATCATTTTTTAAAAGCTCATTTTTAACATCATTTGGAGTATATTGACTAAAATGAAATATATAAGCACCAGCTAATGCATTCGCACCAAGTTGTATGGCCTTTACCCCATCTTGAGGTTTAGAAAGTCCTCCATTGATAATGAGTGGAATTTTTAATTTACCTTTGAAATACTCTAGTAATTCCCAATCATACCCCAAAGAACTTCCTTCTTTATCAACACTTGTTAAAAGTATCTCCCCTGCTCCTAAAGATTCGTATTGTAATGCAAGTTCTAGCGGATCAATATCTAAAATTTCATTATTAAAAACTTTAAATTTATTTTTGTCTTTTTTTACATCAACCGAGCATACTACACAAGAGCTTCCAAAAGTATTTGCCACCTTTTTGACAAAATCTAGATCTTGCAAAGCCATAGAATTAATACTAATTTTATCAGCACCTATATCTAACACTTTTCTAATATCTTCTAAAGTTCTAATTCCACCTCCAATGGTTAAAGGCATAAAGCATTCATTAGCTATATCTTCTAAGCTTTCAAAATCTATAACACCATTTTTATTGATATCCAAAACTATAAGCTCATCAACATTTCTAGCATTATATATCCTAGCTGTGCTTATTACATGCCCTATAGTTCTAAAAGAAGAAAAATTGATACTTTTTACAAGCTGATGATCTTTTAATAACACGCAAGGTATAATTCTTGTTTTAAGCATACTAGGCCTTTAAATTTGCAAAATTTTCCAAAAGTTTCAAACCTACATTTTGGCTTTTTTCAGGGTGAAATTGCACAGCAAAAATATTATCTTTTTCAAAACTTGCACAAAAAGGTTTTTCATACTCACAAAAAGAAGTTTCCACACTTTCTAAACACTCTACATAATAAGAATGCACAAAATAAAAATCACTTTTTTCTAAAATTCCATCAAATAGCTTGCTTTTTTTATCACTAAATTGTAAATCATCCCAACCACTATGCAATAATTTTTCTTTACTTAAATCAAATTTCAAAACCTTTGCTTTTATAAAATCAAGCCCTTCGCACTCTCCGCCCTCATATCCCTTACTAGCAAAAAGTTGCATACCAAGACAAATCCCCAAAATAGGCTTTTTATCTTTTAAAACACATTCTTTTAAAAGCTCATCTAGTGCAAGTTTTTTTAAATTTTCCATACCTTTTTTAAAAGATCCAACGCCTGGTAAAACTAATTTAGAGGCATTTTTTATATCTTCTTTTTTAGAACTTATAATCACTTCTTGATTAAGTTTTTCAAAAGCTTTCAAAACAGATTTAAAATTTCCAAGATGATAATCAACAATACAAATCATTTCAAAACAAACTCATCTTTTTTTATCAATGATCCATCACTATCTCTTAAGAATTTACCATTTTCATCGCGTTTAAATATCTTTTTATTAGTATAAGAATCTACAATTTTTTCAAATTCTTTTTCACTAAAACCACTAAATTCCAAATACTTCTTAATAGCCTTTTTAGGTGGCTTTCCATCATATTTATTTACAAGCCTCACGCCCTCTTCACGGCTAATATAGCCAAGTCTTATATCCAAGCATGCATTATCCGTAGCTCTTCCAAAACCATATTTGCAGTATTTTAAATAATCATGCACATGATTTGAATAACAATCTAAATTTTCAAAATTCTCATAAGTAGTTTCAACTGGTTTTGTACTAGTTTTAAAGCCATTTTCTTTAGATATTTTTAAATTATACTTATAATCCCATTTAAAATAATATCCCAAAAATAACCCTGTAACTCCTACTCTTTGAAGCTCTTCATCACTTGGATAAGTATAAAAATATAAATCCTTTTCTCTAATACCATCAACACCAATCATATCAGAAATTCTATTACCCAAAAGTCCGCCAAATTCTTCAAGCCACTCTCTACCTAAAGTGTTTTTTTCTTTAGAGCTAGCTGGCCCACCATACTCAATCTGCGGACTTTCCCCCCAAATAATCAAAGGAATACCAAAAGCAACAGCTACTTTTGGAACACATGTAAAAATCCCCAAATGGTTTTGCCATTCATTATCACCCGTTCTTATAAAAGCTTCGCGGGCTAATTTTTTATACACCAAAGGATTTCTTTTGATATGGATTAAATCAACACCAAGATTATTTAAATTTTTTAAATTCTTTTTACCTATTTTAGTAGGAATACTTGGTTCAAAACAAACACACAAAGGATTAAGTCCAAGTTCAAGACATTTTAAAACTTGAAAGGTAGAATCCTTACCACCACTTACTCCTATCACACAATCATACACAGGATGTTTTTTATATTTTTTAACGAGTTCTAGAAATTCTTTTTCACGCTCTTGCCAATTTATCTCATGATTTTTAGCTTCTTGCGAGCAACACGCATCACAAATTCCCTCATCATTAAAATGCAAATCAGGTTTAGTATCTGGCATAACGCATTTTTTACAAAATTTCATATTAACTCCAAAAAATCTTTATAGTCATCATAAATCGACTATGATTATATTTTCTAAAGATAAATAAATTTTATTTTGTTACAATATTTTTTATTTAAAGGTTTATAAATTATGGATTTAACTTTACTTCCTTATATGATTATAGGAATTTTTTCAGGTATGGCTTCAGGGGTTTTTGGCATAGGTGGTGGTATGATTATCGTTCCTTTCATGCTTACTTTAGGACTTAGCTCTCATCATGCTGTTGCAATTTCTGTTGTACAAATGATTTTTGCTTCTATTTTTGGCTCCTATTTAAACTATAAAAAGAAAAATTTAATCTTAAAAGATGGACTTATCATAGGCTTTGGAGGCTTTTTAGGTGCGATGTTTAGCGGGCTTTTACTCTCATATTTTTCAGATATAACCTTAACAAGTATTTTTCTATGCGTGAGTATTGTATTCTTTTTAAAATTTGCTTTTAATCAAAAAAGCACCATTGGAAACATTAACCACTCTAATATCTTAAAAAATTCTATTTTGCTAATTTGTGGCGTATTTACAGGAATTTTTGCTATATCTTTAGGAATTGGTGGTGGGCTTTTAATTACCCCTATTTTAGCTTATTTTTTAGGCTATGATACTAAAAAAGTAGTGCCACTTAGTTTATTTTTTGTAATATTTGCTTCAATTTCAGGAATTAGTTCTTTTGTGTATAATGATATCATTGATAAAGAAGTGTTACAAAATGGAAGCTTAGTAGGATTTAGCTCTATGCTAGGAGTTTATCTTGGTATAAAAATCATGGAAAAAATCAATCTTAAATCCCACCGCATAGCACTTTTAGGTATTTACACCCTTTCTATAACTATGACCATTATAAGCTTGATTAAAAAGCTAAATTTATTTTAATCTATCGGCAAATTTTTGTCTATTGGAAGTATAAACAAAGCTTAAAACCTCTGCCACTGCTTTAAAAAGCTCTGGTGGAATAAGATCATTTACCTCGCAAGCTTTATAAAGTTCTCTAGCTAAAGGAGGATTTTCATAAATCATAACATTGTATTCATATGCCATATCTTTAATACGCAAAGCTAAAAAATCCACTCCTTTAGCTAAAACTTTTGGTGCAGCTTCTTTGGAACTATCATAACGCAAAGCAACCGCATAGTGGGTAGGGTTAGTAATCACAACATCAGCACTAGCAACGTCTTGCACCATTCTACGCCTTGCTGCTTCCATTTGCAAACGACGAATTCTTCCTTTTACTAAAGGGTCTCCCTCGCTTTGTTTAAATTCATCTTTAACTTCTTGCTTACTCATGCGTAAGTTTTTAAAGTATTGATACCTTACCAAAAGTACATCTAAAAGCCCTATAATCAAAAAAGCTATGATAACAATAGCTGCAAGTATAATAGCTTTATCCCTAAGCCATAAAAGTTGTGGATAAATCGTATAAAGTTCTACTCTAGGAAGTTCTTTCATAAATTGCAATAAAAAAACAAAAGCTATACCAAATACAACACCGACTTTAAGTATAATTTTCAAAGCTTCAATAATCTTTTTTAAAGAAAAAAGATTTTTAAGCCCGTTAATAGGATTAATTTTATTAAAATTTGGAGTAATGGGCTTAGTAGTAAAAATAAAACCAAACTGCATTAGATTTCCAAGCACACCCGCTACCATAATTACTAAAGTAATGGGCAATACCATAATAAACATCTCTATCATAGTTTTTATAATGATTTTTTGTAAAATCTTTAAATCAATTTCAATGCCTATAAAACTTTGATAAAAACGATATAAACCGCTAATTCTCTCACCTATAAAAGGCATCATAAACAACACCACAACCACAGCTATAATAAGTACAGCCACAGCAGATGCATCTTGGCTTTTTGGGACATTTCCTTCTTGTCGCGCATCTTCTATTTTCTTGGATGTGGGTTCTTCTGTTTTCTCTTGATCATCAGCAGCCATAAAAAAACCTTTAAAAAATTTAAAGCAAGATTATAGCATTTTATCAAGTATCTGCTAATAAAATCTTATATCAC
>NZ_JAKMSO010000014.1:0-18372 GCF_025772685.1 Campylobacter sp. CNRCH_2015_1657
AGCTATACTTGTAAAAATAACAATAGTAGTTTGAATATAAGCTATTTTTAAAGCAGGAGCTTCAATAACTTCTATATTTTCGCCCGCACAAGTTGTATAACCATCAACATTAACACAAATACCAAATCTATTGTTACCATTTTGTGTGGTATAGCTGAAAATATTATAATCACCAGCTTTTTCATAAGCTTTAGCAACTGTTATAATATCTGGATTTTGCTTATCGCTAACTAATGATTTGTCAGTTGAGGCAAATACAGTATAAGCTTGGTCAAATACGAAGGTTCTTCCTGGTAGTTCGCTAAATTCGTTTTGTAGATCTTTTACCAAAACATCAATAGCTAGTATACCTATAAATTTACCATCTTTGATTAATGGCATAGAGTAGGTAAAACATGGTAAACCAGTTGTTGCATCAATATAAGATGCGGTAATGTATAAGCCATTTTTCTTTCTAGCTTCTATATAAAATTCTCTTGTAGTAGCATCGTAATTATCTGCTTTTCCGTAAATTCCATAATCTAAGCCTTTGCTATCGCTATCTGGATCACTTACTATTAACTCACCGCTTGGCTGAGCTATATAAACAGCTAAATAACTATTCATATCTCTAACTGTTTTTAGTAAATTACCTGTATTATCCATAAGTTTTTCTTGAGTGTTAAGTTCGCTATATGGAAGCTTTAAGATGGCTTGAGAAAGTTTTTCCAAAGAATGCACATTGAGCTTTTTGAAATCTCTCATTGATTTTTCTGCAGTTCTTACATAATTAGTTTCAGCTTTTACTACCTCATAATTTAAGGCTTTTTTTGTAAAAATAAAACTAACAACGCCAAGTATTATAAGACATACTATAGCTATAATGTTTGCTATTAATGAAATTTTTAATTTGATACTTTTCATTAATTAAACTCCTTTGATGTTATGGTGAATTTTAAATGAGTTTATTATATCATTAAAAATTAAAAAAGAAACAAATATTATTTAAACGATAAATTTTTATAAAGAGTATTTAAGAGCCCAAAACATGCTTTTGAAAGTATAGTGTAAGTCTCATCAAAGTTCCCACTATACCAAGGATCAGGCACTTCGTCATATCCTAATTCTAAGGCAAAAGAAGTGATTTTATGAATTTTATGTTTTGCATTTGGAAAATTTTTAACTATATCATTATAATTAGAATTATCCATTACGATAATTAAATCATTATCCTCGCACATTTTTAAATTTAGTTTTTTACTGCAAAATGGCTTAGAATTTATATTTTTGTTATCTAATAAAGCTTTAGTTTTATAATGCATATCCTCCCCATCGTGGTAACCTGAAGTACCTGCACTAGAAATAATAAATTCATTATTTAAATTTGCTTTTGTTAAAAGATCCTTCATAATAAATTCGGCCATGGGAGAACGACAAATATTGCCTAAACAAACAAAAATAATTTTAGTCATATTTTTCCTTTTATTTTTGTGTAGTTTTTTCAAAATTATAGCAGTATTTCAAAATATTTTTAAAGATTAATTAAAACTAAGATATAATTTTTCATTAATGGGGAGCTTTTGCTGAGAGGAAGTATAACTTCGACCCTTGAGAAGTTTGGTAATGCAAACTTTGAATTCTTGCAAAAACTTTCCTTTTTTATAAAAAAAGGATAAAAATGATACAAGCAAAAACAAAAACTAAAATTCCTATCTTAACTATAGCAGGAAGTGATTGTAGTGGTGGAGCTGGCATACAAGCTGATTTAAAAACTTTTAGCGCTCATAATTTATTTGGTATGAGTGTAGTTTTAAGCGTTGTGGCTGAAAATACTGCAAGGGTGATTTCTTGTTTTGATATACCCACTAAGATAATAGATGAGCAAATGCTAGCAGTTTATGAAGACATAGAGCCAGCTGCTGTAAAAATTGGAATGCTAGGTTCAAAGGAAATCATAATTTGTGTAAAAGAAAATTTATTGCACTTTAAAGCTAAAAATGTAGTGATTGATCCTGTGATGTTTGCAAAAAATGGCTATGCTTTAATGCCTTTAGAAAATTGTCAGTTTTTTAAAGATGAAATTTTATCTTTAGCTGATGTACTTACTCCAAATATTCCCGAGGCTGAGTTTTTGTGTGATTTTAAAATACTTAATGAGGAGGATATGAAAAAAGCCGCTATAAAACTTCACAAAGAAGGTGCAAAAAGTGTTTTGATTAAAGGTGGACATAGTAAATATAACACCAATGATGTTTTTTATGATGGAAAGGAATTTAGTATTTTTAAAGCAGAAAAAATTAATACAAAAAATACACACGGCACAGGTTGTACATTAAGTTCAGCTATAGCTAGTAATCTTGCCTTAGGTAAAGAAAAACATGAAGCTATAAAACTTGCTAAAGATTATGTGTATGGAGCTATATTAAATTCTTTAGCACTTGGAAAAGGTTGTGGTCCGACTAATCATTTTTTTCAATATGACAAGGAGTAAAAATGATTATTAAAGCAGTAAGAGAAAAAAATCCTTTGATTCATCATATTACTAATTATGTTACAGCTAATGATTGTGCAAATGTAACTATAGCAATGGGAGCAAGTGCTGCTATGGCTGATTTTTATGAAGAGCAAGCTGATTTTGCTAGAATAAGTTCAGCCTTAGTATTAAACACAGGTACGATTAATCAGCTTATAGCAAATTCTATGTTAAAAGCAACTAAAGAATATACTTTATTAAATAAACCTATAATTTTTGATCCTGTTGCTTTGGGTGTGAGTAAGGCAAGAGATGGGATTAATTTTGAATTACTTAATCTAAAAGGTATTAGTATTGTTAAGGCAAATGCATCTGAAATGGCTAGTGTTATAGGTTTAGATGGTAAAGCAAGAGGGGTTGATAGTACTTTTGTAATCGATAATGAGTTTTTAGAAAAAGCTAAAGAATACTCTTATAAAACCAAGCGTGTTTTGGCTATAACTGGAAAAATTGATTATATTATAAATCAAGAGTATATTGCTAAAATTTATAATGGCTCAATCATGGCTACTAAGATAACTGGAGCAGGTTGTATGTGTGCTTCTTTGTGTGGAGTTTTTGCAGGAGCGTTAGAAGATAAATTTCAGGCTAGTTTATATGCTTTGCTTAGTTTTGGCATAGCTAGCGAAATCGCTCAAGAGCTTTCTAGTGGAAGTGGTAGTTTTAGAGTGAATTTAATCGATGCTTTAAGTAATTTAAATGATGAAGAAATTAAAAAAAGAGCCAAATATGAAATCATTTAAAATTTATCTTGTCGCAAGCAAGGGTGAAAAAAGCGAAAGCGAGTTTTTAAATATTTTAGAAGCTTCTTTGAAAGCTAAGATTGATATTTTACAACTTAGAGAGAAAAATCTTAGTACTTTAGAATTTTATAATCTTGCTTTAAAAGTTAAAGCTTTGTGTGAAAAATACAACACACCTTTTGTGATAAATGATAGAATCGATATAGCCATGGCTGTGAATGCAAATGGAGTGCATATAGGACAAAAGGATATGCCTTTAAAAAAAGCAAGGGAGCTTTTAGGCGAAGAAAAAATCATAGGGCTTACGATCAATCATAAAAATGATCTTATTGATACTCAAGGTGCTACTTATCTTGGAGTGGGGGCTGTTTTTGCTACGCCTAGCAAGCAAGATTGTGTTGTGCTTGGCATAGATGGATTAAAAGAAATTGCTAGTTTAGCTTCTTTACCTATTGTGGCTATAGGTGGGATAGATGAAGTTAATTTAAATTTGCTTAAAGATTGTAATATACAAGGTATAGCTGTGGTTAGAGCGATAATGCAAGCAAATGATCCTTATATAGCAACTTTAAATTTAAGATCAAATTTTGATAAAACTTTTATAGGAAAATAATGATTTATTTTATAGGGGATAAAGAATTTGATGGTGTTAAGACTATAAGATTAAATGAAATTAAATTTCTTGATTTTGAAGTTAATTTAAAGGAATTTGATTGTTTAATCATTAGCTCCAAGAATGCATTAAAAGCATTAATGTCAAGTAAAAACAAAATTGATTTTGATATTAAACTTTATGCTGTGGGAGAAAAAAGTGCTGATTTTGCAAAAGAGCTTGGCTTTAAAAATGTCAAATATCCTAGCAAGGCTTATGGTAAAAATTTAGCTAGTGAGTTTTTATCTGAGTTTAAAAATAAAAAATGTCTTTATTTAAGAGCGAAGAAAATTAGTTCAGGTCTTGATGAGTATTTACTGAAAGAAAATATCCTTTTAAAACAATTAATCGTTTATGAAAATATAGCCATAGAGCCTAAAAAAGATGAGTTAAAAATACATCATCCAAGTGTTTTTATCTTTAGCGCTCCTTCAAGCATAGAGCAATTTTTGAAATTTTTTGCATTAGAAAAAGAAGATAAAGTTGTAGTTATAGGTCAAAGCACAGCTTTAAAACTTCGTAATTTTAAAAATTTATATATATGTAAAGAACAAAATCTAAACTCTTGTTTAAAATTAGCTAAGAGTTTAGATTTTTAAAAGTTTTATATAATAAAAATGAAGCAATAAAAATCATACAAATATCACCCACTAAAGTGGCTAGCCAAACTCCATTTACTCCTAAAAATTGTGTTAGTATAAACAAGGATAAAAATGGGAAAATAAGACTTTGGGTAATAGAAATTCCTAAAGAAAGTAAGGGTTTATCAAGTGCTGTGAAAAATGAAGCGCAGAGTTTTCCAAACCAAGAAAATAAAAAAGAAAAAGAAAAAAATATTAAAGCATTTTGTGCTATATGGATAAAATCTTGATTGTCATCTTTGTTGAAAACACTTACTATAAGGTTATTGAATAAATAAACAAACAAAAATGCCATTGTACTTACACCCCAAGAAGCAAAAAACATTCTTTTAAAAATAGCTTGAATTCTTGCAATATTTTTGTGTCCATAATTATAACTTAATGCAGGTTGCATAGCATCACACATGGCCAAAACTAGCATGAAAACAAAAGTACTAAGATATAAAATCACAGAAAATGCTGCAACAGCTGTACTTCCAGAAAGTTTAAGCAAGAAAGCATTAGCTAAGATGGTATAAAAAGAGCTAGAAATATTAGAAAAAAATTCAGATGAGCCATTATAAAATATATTTTTTAGTATTTGTAGTTTAATTATCGGCTTTTTAAATTTTAAAACTAAATCTTTAAAAACAAAAGGTAATATCCCTAAAATGCTCCCTAAAAACATCCCTATACAAGTTGCTAAAGCTGCTGAAAAAAGTCCCCAATCAAAAATCACTATAAAAAGCCAATCAAGAAAAATATTACTCAAAGCAGTAATGATATTAACTATCATGCTATAAAAAGTTTTTCCACAGATTCTAAGATAATTATCCATGGCAAAAGCTAGCATAGTAAAGGGAGCAAAAATAGCAAAAATTTGCATATATTCAGTAGATAAGCTTTGAATATTCTCATCAGCTCCCATAAAAGCACTTAATGCTTTTGCTAAGAAAAATCCTAAAATTCCCATTAAACAAGAAATTGCAAAAATAAGAACTATACAAAAAGAAAAAATAGCTCTTGCTTTTTCAACTTTTCCTTTTCCTAGATTAATTGCTATTTGCACTGATGAGCCTATGGCTATCATATCAGCTAGAGCAAAGCTTATCATGATAAAAGGCATCATTAAATTCATAGCAGCAAGTGCATTTGAACCTAAATATCTTCCAACAAAAATTCCATCAATAATCACATAAAGATAAATAAAAGCCATACTCGCCATATTTGGCAAAGCACATTTTATAAATAGTTTGGTAGGATTTAATGTAGTGTAAAAATTATGTATTGACATAGCTTTCCTTATTAAAAATTATTTTATTTAAAATTTTATAGATAAAATAAATTTAATAAAGAGATTCTATACCTTCTATAATATCTTTAAAATATGGATCAACAATGATAATGAAAAAATCTTTGAAAAACATTTATATTACCCAAATTTTAAAAATACAATAGATATTTGGCATTATATTTAAGCTGTAATTATAAATTTCTTAATGTAAATTTTAATTTTTTTTAGACGATTTTTATAAACCCACAAAAAAGGAGCAAGGATGCAAATAAATTCGTATTCACGCGTGGCAGTAGAGTCGCAAGTTAGCAATAGGAAGGCTAATTTGAATACAAAACTTGAAGATGCCAATACTAAAAGTGCTAATAGCACAAAAGATATTGATGAGGATAAGCTTAGTAAGCTTGCTAGTATGGGAGGAAAAGGCATAACCGAGCTTTATGCTATGAATTTTATGCAGCAAGTATTTAGCATGAGTTCATCCAATGGTCTATCTCAGGCAGGGATTTTTCAAGGAGCTCAATCTAAGGATTCTTTAACAGCTATTTTATCAAATGTAGATTTTAAAGCTATAGGATATGAAGGTAAAGATATACTTAGTTTAAATGCTGATGAAGCAAAAGAGCTTATTGGGGAAGATGGATATTTTGGTGTAGCAAAAACATCTCAAAGATTGGCTGATTTTGTTATTAATGGGGCTGGTGAAGACATGGAAAAACTTCAAAAAGGTTTAGAGGGTCTAAAAGCAGGATTTGCACAAGCGGAAAAAATGTGGGGTGGCAAACTTCCTGATATCAGCTATGAGACAATTGATAAAGCTATTGAAACAGTAACTCAAAAAATTAACGAAATGGGTGGAAATTCTTTAGATATCAATGCATAAATTTATATCCCTAGTGTATAAACTAGGGATTTAGTCTATTTTTAAAACACTTAAAAATGCTTCTTGAGGTAAATGTACCTTACCAATAGCTTTCATTCTTTTTTTACCTTCTTTTTGTTTTTCAAGAAGTTTCCTTTTTCTAGTAATATCCCCACCATAACATTTTGCGGTTACATTTTTACCCATGGATTTTACATTTTCTCTTGCAATAATTTTATTTCCTATGCTTGCTTGGATAGCAACTTCAAAAAGCTGTCTTGGGACGATTTCTTTCATCGCTTTTACAAGCTCTCTGCCCTTGCTTAGTGCTTTTTCATTTGGCACTATGATGCTTAGTGCATCGACATTTTCACCAGCTACTTTAATATCAAGTTTTACAAGATCTCCCACTCTAAATTCAATAGGCTCATAATCAAAACTAGCATAGCCTTTGGTAAGTGATTTAAGTTTATCGTAAAAGTCCATAACGATTTCGTTTAAAGGTATATCATACTCAAGTAAAACGCGCTCAGGAGTGATGTAATCCATCTTAACTTGCATACCGCGTTTGCGATTTAAAAGAGTGATTAAATTCCCTAGGTATTCGCTTGGAGTTATGATAGTTGCTTTTACATAAGGTTCTTTTATATGATCGATTTTATTTACCGGAGGTAGTTCGCTTGGATTTTGAATTTTTAAAACTTCTCCATCGGTTTGATAAATTTCATAAGTAACAGTTGGAGCAGTAGCAATTAAATCAAGGTTAAACTCACGCTCAAGTCTTTCTTTAATAACCTCCATATGCAAAAGACCTAAAAAACCAACTCTAAAGCCAAATCCTAAAGCTAATGAAGTTTCAGGTTCATAAGTAATAGAACTATCATTAAGTTTTAATTTATCTAAAGCATCTCTTAAATCTTCAAATTTATCCGTTTCTATAGGATATAATCCTGCAAAAACAAAAGCTTTGGCTTTTTCAAAACCACCAATGGCTTCTTTTGCTTTATTTTTAGTTAGTGTTATGGTGTCACCTACTTGAACATCGGCGACATTTTTAAGTCCAAGCACGATAACACCCACTTCACCTGATTCTAATTTTTTAGTTTTTATAGGGCTTAATGGATGAGGATAGAAAAGATCTTGCACGAGATGTTTTTTATCTGTACTCATAACTAAAACTTCATCATTTTTAGCAATATTTCCCTCATAAATTCTAACTAAAGCCAAAGCTCCAAGATAATTATCAAACCAAGAATCATAAATTAAAGCTTTAGTAGGTGCTTCATCATCAGTTTTTGGCGCAGGAATTTTTGTGATGATAGTTTCTATGAGTTCTTTTATACCTACACCTGTTTTTGCGCTAACACAAATTGCATTAGAGCAATCAATTCCTATAATATGCTCTATTTCGTGTTTAACCTTTTCAATATCAGCCGAAGGAAGATCAATTTTATTAATCACTGGTATGATTTCAAGATCATTTTCTAAGGCTATATAAACATTGGCTATAGTTTGAGCCTCTACTCCTTGAGAAGCATCAACAACAAGTAAAGCCCCTTCGCAACTTGCTAAAGAGCGACTTACTTCATAGGAAAAATCAACATGGCCCGGAGTGTCTATTAAATTTAATACATATTCTTCATTGTTGAATTTATAATTTAAACGCACAGATTGAGCTTTTATAGTTATACCACGCTCTTTTTCTATATCCATAGTATCCATTACTTGGGCGCTCATTTGTCTATCGCTAATAGCTCCGCATTCGCTGATAATTCTATCAGCTAATGTGCTTTTACCATGATCAATATGAGCTATAATAGAGAAATTTCTAATATTTTTCATCAAAAAACCTTAAGATTGTCTCATTTTTCTTTTTGCTAGGCCTATTTGCTCATAAGCATCAATTTCTTTTTTCAAAGCTTTATATCTTTTTTTTAGCTCATTGTTTAAAAATGAAATGTTTTTAGGAGTAGCATTAGCATTGGCTGAAATAGCACTAATGAAATCAAGTTTTCTTTTAGTGGCGCTGTCTTTTGGATTAGATCCTAGTTTTTGTGAATTTAAAAATTGCAAAATTAAAGCTTGAATTTCTTGAGAGTTGTTTGCATTATTTGCTTTAGATATAAAATCTTCTATATTACTTATTTTTGGAGTTTTAGCTGGATTTGATTTGCTTGGTTGTTTTTCTTTGTGCATGAAAAATAATATTAAAAGAATTCCAAGTATGATAATTATCACTAAAGCTATAACTAAAAAAATAAAAAGAGAATTATTCATTTAAAACTTTCCTATAATTTTGTTGCATAAGATCTTTTAAAATAACTTGCTAAGCTTAATGCTACCATAAATAAAAATCCCCAATACACATAATCAGGAATTTTCACAGAATCTCCTGCTGCATAAGAATGCATACCAGTTAAAAAGTAATTTACACCAAAATAAGTCATGATAATTACCCAATATGCAAACATGGAGCAAACTGCAAAAATGTATTGATTTGCCCATTTTGGTACCATTCTAATGTGCAAAATAGCTGCATAAACTAAAATACTAATTAAAGCCCAAGTTTCTTTAGAGTCCCAACTCCAATATCTTCCCCAACTTTCATTTGCCCATATAGCACCTAAGAAATTTCCAACTGTAAGTAAGCAAAGTCCTAAAATCATAGCCATTTCGTTGATTCTTGTTGCTTCTGTAATATTTCTTAAAATGTTTTCATTATGTTTGCCATTGATTTTTAGCATACATAATAAAATAAGTACAAATATACCCAACAATGCACATAATCCTAAAAATCCATAGCTAGCAGTAATAACCGAAACATGTATTGTTAGCCAATAAGATTGCAACACAGGAACTAAATTGGTAATTTGCGGATCCATTTGGCTAAGATGAGCCACACCTAAAGTAACTCCTGCTAAAATAGAGGTTAAAGAAAGTGCAATAGGGCTTTTTCTTGAAAAGAAAATTCCAGATAATGATAAAGCCCAAGCTATATAAACCATGCTCTCATATGCATTACTCCATGGAGCGCGACCTGCTATATACCAACGCAAAGCCAAACCTAGAGTATGGATGAAAAATGCCACAATGTTAAACACATAAACACATTTAAATATAAAATCAATGCGAATTTTTGGCAGGAGCATTTTAACAAAAACTATAATCAAAAGTAAAAATCCAGCGCATAAATAAAGCGGAGCAAGATTTACAAAAATTTGACTTTTGTTGAAAAAGATTTCTGTATTAATTTTTTTAGCACTTGGCATAACTTCATGCCCGTATTTTTCTTGGTAATTTTTGATAATATTTAAATTTTTAGTTGCTTCATCCCAGTTGTTATGTACAATAGAATTACTAACTGCATTGAAATAATTTTCTAAAATGCTTCTTACTTCTTTACCTTCTTCGCCTTTTAATCCTATATATGCTTCGCGTGGTGCCACCCATTGATTATTGGTGCTATTTTGTAGTGGAATAAATTTAAAAATATCTCCTGAAAAAATTAAATTTACAATATTTACTCTTTCATCAAGCTTGATTATTTCTTTATCAAAAACACTTCTACGATTTGGATTTTTTCTATTAGCATTTTCTACATATTTTTGTAGTTTATAAGCATCTGTAGTGAAAAAATCTTTAAAACTAGTATAAGCTCTAGGTTCAATACCTAAAATTTTAGAAATTTCTTCATTAACCAAGCGACTTGTTGGCATAAATATAATATCTTTATCATACCATGCACTGCCATCAAAAATCATTGATATGATAGCTGCTTCGGCACTTTGGCCTTGAAAGGTTGTGTTTTTGTATATTTTTTCTAAAACTTCCATAGCTAAAGTATTAAAAGGAACCATTCTACCATCAGGTTTTTGCACTACCAAAGAAGCAAGTTCTTTAGCATGTGTTTCATCTACCTTGATGGGTTCATTTGCATAAGTATTTTGGCTTGCAAAAAAAACTAATATAAATGTCAATATCGCACTTGTTTTTTTCAAGGTGTCTTGATTGATTAATTTAGCTAAAGTCCTAAATCTTGAATGGGGATTTAAAATATTTAAAAACATTCCTAATGTAAGTAAAAAATATCCAATATATGTAGGAATTTTACCCGGATCTTTATTAACTGAAAGTATGGTGCCAAGCTCATCTTGATCATAAGAACTTTGGTAAAATCTATAACCTTGATAATCTAAAACATTATTCATGAAAATCTTATATTCTAATTTTTGTTCGGCATTATCAATTTCCACATAACTTGCATAAGACATAGGCGACATCGAACCAGGATAGCGTTCTAGTTCAAAGTCTTTTAAGTACATTTCAAATGGCATTTCTATTCCTTTAGGACCCCATCTTAAAAAGAAAGGTTGACCTGCTACATCAATACGGATAGGCGAGTTGTATTCTACTAGGAAAACTTCTTTAGATTCTCCTTTATAGCTTAATTTTAATTTTAAAGCATTAATAGCATTTTCTGAAAGTTGAGTTGGCATATATTTAGTGCTTTGTGCAAAGTCTTTGAAATTATTTAATAAAGAATTATTCCAGTATTTTGCCTCACCAAATAAAGAAATCAAAGCATTGCGTCCTAGCTCTATCCAACTATTTTTAAACCAAGTAAAAAAGCTTTCATCTTGAGCTTGATTAACGCCTTCTAAGGTTTTTTTACCATGTAAAGAAGCAAATTTTACCACTAAATTAATATCATTAAAAGAATATAATCTTAAATCTTTAGCTTGTGCTTTTTGATTTGCTTTTAAAATGTTTTCTTTACCATCACTCATTGACATGTATTTTAAATCAAAATCAGCACTAAGCTTTAGATCTTTATCAATTTTTATATAAGGACTTGGAGCAGAGTCGTTTAAAAATGCTATATTGACACCATTGATATTTTTTATATCCCCTGCTTGAAAAAGCAATTCTTTAGATTCGTTATTTTGTGAAAGCATTAAAGATAAAAGAGGAGCAGAGTTGTTATCATCGATATAAATTTCTTTTGCATCTAAAATCAAATTTTCATATGAAATTTGAGCCTTTTCATCGGGTAGTATTAAATCAAATGAAAAATCATTTACAAAAGGTAAAGTGGCAATATATTCAGATTTTGCAGCACTATATACTTTATCATCTTTTAAGGTTGCTATGTAGATATAACTTTTTGAGGTTTCAATGATATTATTTTTTTCGTTTTCCCTAATGTGTAAATTTCCTTCAAATCCCATATATCTAGTCATAGCCGAGCCTAGTAATATAAATAAAAATGAGATATGAAAGATTAAAAGCGGTATTTTTCTCTTGTTAAACATTTTATATTTAAAAAGAGCTGTTAAAAGATTGATTCCTAGTATGAGTTGTATAAAGCCAAACCAAGATGTTCCATATATCATGGCCCATGCTGTTGGAGTATTGTAAGCACTTTCTATAAAAGTAGCTAGAGCGCAAAATAGGGCAAAAATTAAAAATAAAAAAATAGAAATTTTTATATCCCCAAAAGCTAAAAGTTGTCTTCTCATGATTTAAGCTCCAAGGTATTTTTTTCTAATCTCATCATTACCGATAAGATCTTTTGCAGGTGCATGCATAGCGATTTTACCATTTTCTAGAACATAAGCATAATCGCTGATTTTTAAAGCTGAAAATGCATTTTGTTCCACCAATAAAATAGTAATACCTTCTTCTTTTAATTTGACTATAATATCAAAAACCTCTCCAACTATTTTTGGAGCAAGCCCTAGCGAAGGTTCATCTAGCATTAAAAGTTTTGGCTCACTCATAAGAGCTCTTGAAATAGCTAGCATTTGAGCTTCTCCACCGCTTAGAGTTCCCGCTAATGCATTTTTTTTATCTTTTAATCTTGGGAAAAGTCTATACATTTGATTTTTCAAATGTTCGTAGTTTTCTGCATTATTAAAAGCACCAATTTTTAAATTTTCTTCTATAGTGAGATTTATAAAAACTCTTCTTCCTTCAGGTACCAATGCTATACCTTTTTGTACTAAAGTATGAGGTAAATGTCTTTGAGTGTCATAACCTAAAAAACTTACTTCACCAGTTTTTTTAACACAATTTAGCATTGCATTAAGTGTTGATGTTTTTCCTGCACCATTTGAGCCTATCAAGCTAACTATACTTCCTGTTTTTATGGTGAAATCTATACCTTTAACAGCTTCTATTAAGCCATAATAAACATGTAAATCTTTAACTACTAGCATTAAAATCTCCCAAATATGCACTAATTACTTCAGGATTTTGAACAGCATCACTTGGCTTTCCTTCAAAAATAGTCTTACCATAATCAAGCACCATAACCCTATCGCAAAGCTTATTTACAAATTTCATATCATGCTCAATAAGCAAAACACTGATTTTTTTATTATTTCTTATATCAAAAATCAATTCAGCCAAATCATCGCTTTCTGTTGAATTCATACCTGCTGCTGGTTCATCTAACAATAAAAGTTTAGGATTTGTTGCTAAAGCTCTTGCTATTTCAACTTTTCTTTGTTGTCCATAACTTAAACTAGTGGCCCTTTCATCAGCCAAATGAGCAATATTGAGTTGTTCTAAAATTTCATAAGCTGCTTTTTTTGCGTTTTTTTCTGCTTTGGAGAATCTTCCCAAATGTAAAAAAGCTTCAAAAATATTATATTTAATACTCTTATCAAAACCAATTAATACATTTTCTAAAACACTCATGCTAGAAAAAAGTCTAATATTTTGAAAAGTTCTTGCTACGCCTAGATGAACTATTTTGTGCGGCTTTAAATGGTCAATCTTTTTTCCTAGAAAAAATACTTCTCCACTGCTTGGTTTATAATTTCCTGTAATAATATTAAATAGTGTCGTTTTTCCTGCACCATTTGGACCTATAAGTCCAAAAATTTCGCTTTCTTTTATAGTAAAAGAAGTATTTGCTATAGCACTAACTCCACCAAAATTTTTATGGATTTTTTTAAGCTCTAAAATCATTTTTTATTCCTTTTAGAAAACTTAAATAAAATATCTGTTAATTCTTTATCGCCCATTATTCCTCTTCTTGCAAAAAGCATTACTAAAATCAATATAACAGAAAACACAACCATTCTAAGACCAGGCATGGCAGGAGTTTCATAACCAAAAATATTCATACTCTCATCTAAAAATCTTAAATACTCACTTCCGCCTATTACTAAAATAGCTCCTATGATAGCACCAGTAGTTGAACCTAAGCCGCCTAAAACAATGATGATTAAAAGCTGAAAAGTAAATAAAAAGTCAAATTGTTCAGGTGAAACTGAAGCTAGTGCGCAAGCTAATAAGCCTCCTCCAACACCTTCTAAAAATGCTGAAGTACTAAAGGCTAAGGTTTTAATATTAAAAGTGTTAATACCCATTGCTAATGCTGCATCTTCATCATCTCTTACAGCTTTCATGGCTCTACCAAATTTTGAACTAACAATATTTAAGATGATAATAACAGAAAATATAGCAATCCCACCACTCCAGTATAAGGTAGTATGTTTAGGAATATCGTTTAAGCCCAAAGAGCCATTTGTAACAGAAGCAAAGTTAATTGCCATAAGCTTGATAATAATTCCAAAGCCTAGTGTTACAATAGCTAAATAATCTCCTCTAACTCTAAATACTGCAAAGGCTAAAACTAAAGATAAAAGCATAGCACAAACCCCAGCAGCAAGTAAAGCTACAATAAAGCTTGGCGAATGAATCATCAAAATAAAACTACTTGGATCCTCTAAAGAAAACTGATCGATTTTGCTTTCACTTGTAAGTAAAACTAAGGCTGCAACATAAGCTCCTATAGCTACAAAACCATTTGGCTCTAATGAAAATTGTCCTGTAACCCCATTGATAAGATTATAACTTACCGCTAAGATTACAAAAATAGCAATATTGCTTAAAATTCCTATTTTATAATCGTTAAAAAAATAAGGAGATATAAAAAGAAAAGCAAGCGCTATAATAAAGAAACTTAAATGTGTAATTTTTCTTGCAATCATTTTAAAACCTACTTTTTTCAAAATTAATACCCAAAATTCCAGTTGGTTTAAAAAGTAAAATTAATACCAAAAAGATAAATGCAAATGCATCTTTAAAACCAGAAAGATCAGGGAAAATAGCAACAACAACAACCTCTGTAAAACCTATAATCAAACCACCTAAAACTGCTCCGGCAACAGAACCAATACCACCTAAAACAGCAGCGCCAAAGGCCTTAAGTCCTATAAGAGTTCCCATGCTAGGTTCAACAGAAGGATAACTAACAGCCCAAAAAATACCACCAATAGCAGCTAAAGCTGAACCTAGTGCAAATACAATAGCGATAATACGATTTGCATCAATTCCCATTAAATTTACAGTATGAATATCAAAAGCTAAAGCCCTAATAGCAATGCCATATTTGCTTTTATAAAGTATGAATAAAACCACTAATAATATAAAAAATGTCAAAATAGGCACTAAAATACTATTAACACTAATGCTGATATTATTAAAATTAATCACTGTTTCAAGATAACTTGGCACAGGAAAATACTTTGGTGTTGAGCCAAATAAAACATTAAATACATTTTGTATTAAAAAACTTATACCTATGGCTGTGATAAGTAAAGAAATTCTAGGTGCTTTTCTTAGAGGTTTATAAGCTACTCTATCAATAGCTATACCTAAGGCTGCCGCAAATAACATAGCTAAAGAAAGAGCGCCTAAGAAAGGTACATTCATGCTTGTAACACAAAATAAAGCTGAATATGCACCCACCATCATAATATCACCATGTGCGAAATTAATCAGTCTTAAAACACCATAAACCATTGTATAGCCTATGGCGATAAGTGCATACATACTGCCTAAACTAAATCCATTTATAATTTGCTGTAAAATTAAAGAACTATCCATTGAACCTCTTAAAATTTTTTATTTATGGTAGAATCGAGTCTTTATAAACTTGTTTTTGATTCTCTATTGATTTTATAACAATTGAGCGCGTGGCATTGCCTGTTTTGTCTATACTAATCACCCCGCTAACACCTTCAAATTTAGAAGTAGCATGAATGTTGTTGTTGATACATTCACTATTGAAATCATCAACGCATTTTTGCATAGCTTCAAAGATTACAAAATATGCATCTGCACCCATAGCTGTAAAATTTGGAACTTCTTTGCTTTGTTTTTCTTTTTCATAGGCTAATATAAAGTCTTTTGAAAGCTCTGTTGGAGGGTTATTATAATCAAAACTATCTGTAAATAAATATCCTTCTGCTGCATCTTGAGCTAGATTGATAAAAGTTTCATCGGCAACTCCATCTGCTGAACCCATAGGAATATTAACACCCATTGCTTTTGCTTGACGTGCGAACAAGGAAGCCTCAGTATAATATACTGGAAGATAAATAAAATCAGGTTTTAAATTTTTAACTTGAGAAAGTATAGCTTTAAAATCTTTATCGCCTGCTGTAATTCTAAATTTATCTAAAATTTTTCCACCTTGTTTGCTAAATTCTTTTTCAAAGGCCCTAGTTAAACCCAAAGAATAATCTGTGCTTTGATCACTGATAATCACAGCTTTAGTGTAATTTAACTTATTTTTTACATAATTAGCCAAAGATGAGCCTTGAAAACTATCCATAAAACAAACTCTGCTAGCATATAATTTTTTATTTAAAATTTTATCAGCAGTAGCTGCAGGAGCAACCACTGGTATCTTTTTTTCCTCGCCAATTCTTATCACTTGTAAAGTATTAGCTGTTAGCATTTCTCCAATAAGTGCATAAGCTTTATTTTGCGAAATTAATCTTGTGCTAGCATTTGCACTTTCTATTTTATCACCTTTTGTATCTACTACAACAAGATTTACCTTATCACCATTACTTAAAGTATTTTTCATAGAATTTGCAATTTTCACTCCATCTAAAGCACTTTGACCATAAGCTGCAGTAGATCCTGTTAGAGGTAAAACTACGCCAATGTTAATTTCTTTTGCCTGTATGATATTACAAGCTATGATAGACAATATAGCTATACTAATTTTTTTCATAGTTTAACCTTTCAAGGATTAATAATAGTTTTATAAACTTGTTTTTGTTCTTGTATTTCTTTTATAACTACAGAACGACTTGCATTGCCACTAGCATCTATGCTTATAACTCCACCTACGCCTTCAAAATTATTAGTAGAATGAATTTTTTCATTAATGCATTGTGCGTTAAGATTATTAGCACATTCATTCATTGCATTTACCATCACATAATAAGCATCAGCCCCCATAGCAGAAAATGCTGGAAGCTCTTTGGTGCCATGATCTTTTTCATAAGCATTGATGAAATTTTTAGACAAAGTTGTTGGTGGATTGTTATAGTCAAAACTATCGGTAAAGATTACTCCATTTACAGCATCACCCCCAAGTTCAATAAATGTTTTATTATTTACCCCATCACCTGCACTTAAAAGTTTATTAAAACCAACTGCTTTTGCTTGTCTTGCTATTAAAGCTGCTTCTGGATGGTAAATTGGCATATAAACAAAGTCAGGATTGATACTTTTAAGTTGTGAAACAATAGCTTTAAAGTCTTTATCACCCGATGAGATGGTTAATTTTTTAAGTATTTTCCCGCCATTTTGTTTAAATTCTTTTTCAAAGGCTCTTGCTAAGCCTAGTGAATACACATTGCTTTGATCAACTATTACAACTACAGTTTTTAAATTTAAATCTTTGTATGCATAGTTTGCAAATTTATCTCCTTGGAAGCTATCCATAAAACAAACTCTACTAGCGTAGCTTTTTTTATCCAAAAGTTTATCGCCTGAAGCAACAGGGGCTATTACTGGGATTTTTCTTTCTTCAGCTATAGATAAAACTTGCATAGTATTTGGTGTAACAGCTTCACCTATAAGTCCTAAAACTTTATCTTGAGAGATAAGTCTAGTGGTGGCATTTGCTGCTTCTATTTTATCACCTTTTGTATCTATGGCTATAATTTTAACATTATCTCCGTTTTTTAAATTTGGATTTAATGTATTAGCTAGTTTGATACCTTCATACACATCATTACCATAAGCCGCTAAAGCGCCAGTAAGTGGTAAAATAACTCCTATTTTTACTTCCGCAGCATAAATTGAACTAGCACAAAGCAAGCTAGCTAGCAGTAGATTTTTTCTCATGAAAACTCCTTTTTTTATTTTAAAAATGTATTATGTTTTGTTTTTGGTGCAGGTTCTTCTTCTAAAAGATCTTTTTGATTAAGCTCGATAGAAAAATTTTGCCCCTTTAAGTAAGCTATAATGTGATCCATATCACTTCCGCTTAATTTTTTGGCGTATATGCTCATTTGAATGTTATCGCTTGATTGATCTTCAAAATATCCATTAGCATAGTCTTTTAAGGCACCTTTGATTTCTTCTGGACTTAAGTCTTTAATAGCTTTTTTGCCATAAGAATTTTTTTCTCCATTTTCTCCGTGACAGGTGTTACATTTGTTTTTAAAGTATATTTCTTTAGCTTTTTTTAAATCATAGCTAATATTATCATTAAAAGTATAAGTAAATAAAGACTTTACATTAAAAGCCATTAAAGAATTTATAAAAAAAATACTAATTATAAATGAGCGTAACATAATATGCCTTTTTTAAATATAAATAAAGCTCGATTATATCTAAAAAAAATAAACAATTTTATCTCAATCTCGCT
>NZ_JAKMSO010000015.1:0-14081 GCF_025772685.1 Campylobacter sp. CNRCH_2015_1657
CTTCTATATTTTCTTCTATATTTTCTTCTATATTTTCTTCTATATTTTCTTCTATATTTTCTTTATCTAAGCTATCTGAAAAAACTAAATCATCTTCTGTTTTCTCTTCATCTATTAACTCACTTGCTGCATCAAACATATCATCATTTTTTAATCCATTACCTAAATTCTCTTCAAAAAAATCTTCTTGTAAATTTAAATCATCTTCACTCAAATTTTCTTCATGTTCAGACAAATCAATACCTTCTAAAAGTTCATTTCCATCCAAAGGCATATCTTTACCAACAACTTCCTCATCATCAAAATTTAGTTCATCTTCGCTCAAAGCATCTTTTTGAATATCATCCAAAACCCCATCTCCACTTAGAAGATTTATAAAATCGGTAGGTAAAAACGGTTTATACAAACATTCTATACCTTCTTTTTGTTCTAGGTTTCTAGGTAACAAATAAATCAATCTATCACATTTACTTTTTAAATCATCTAAATCAGCCTCAATATCATGATCTATAATAATTACATCATAAAATCCCTCAAGCTCCTCAATACCCGTGAGCTCCTCAAAATCATAACCTAATTTTTGAACCCCCAAACTAATTAATTTTGAAACAGCTATATTGGAATTTATTAGCAAAACCCTCATTATCATCTCCCAAGAATAAAAAATACATTATTTTAAAACATTTTTAATTATTTAATGCTTATATATTAAAAAATAACAATTCCATATGCTCAAAACTTTTTACTATTAAATTTTTAAAATATTGCATCATAATAAGTAAAATAGCAATAAGAACCGCGAAAGACAAAAATATCTTGATAGGATAACCAACCACTAAAAGATTAAATTGTGGCATAGTTTTCATAAGCATGCCAAAAATCACATCTGATAGCAAAGAAATAGCTAAAACAGGAAAAGCCATAGAAAAACCAAGCACAAAAATATTTACCATAGCTTTATTTAAATAAAGCATTAAATTTTCATGTGGATAAAATCCACCTAAACTAATATATTCCAATGAATTAGATATAAAAAGCAAAATCAAATGATGTCCATCAAAAGCTAAAAATACAAGCAAAGCTAATAAATTTAAAACTTGTGAAATTACAGGAGTATTTGCACCTGTTGTGGGATCCATAACACTAGCCATTGAAAAACCCATAGTAAAAGAAATCTGCTCACCTGCCATTTGCAAAATGGCAAAAGTCATTTGCAAAATCATTCCTGCTATCATCCCAAAAATAACTTCACTTAAAAGATATAGAATAAAAAAAGAATCAGGTGTATTATTTTCAAGTTTAGCTAAAGGGTATAAAAACATTGTTAAAAACATTACCAAAGTTGTTTTTACCACCAAAGGAATACTATTATGAGAAAAAAAAGGGAAAAAAACTATCAACCCGCTCATTCTAGCAAACAAAAGCATGAAAATAACTACATTTTCATCACCTAAATATTTAACAAATTCCATGGTTGTTTAAGTGAAAAACCTTATCACATTTTTTAGCAAGCTCTTGATCATGCGTAACAAAAATTAAAGCTGCATTGTTTTCTTTGATATAATCAATCAAAATATCCATTACATTTAAAGCATTTTTAAAATCTAAATTTCCGGTAGCCTCATCTGCAAAAATAATTTTTGGCTTCTTGCTTAAAACCCTAGCTATACTTACTCTTTGCTGTTGTCCACCGCTTAATTTTGTGATTTTTTGATTCATTAAATCTGCAATATCAAGTTTTTTTAATAATTCATAATCAATATTCTGCCCACTTAAAACACTCGCAAGTTCTATATTTTCAAAAGCCAAAAAACCTTTAAATAAATAATGCATTTGAAAAATAATACCAAAATCTTTTCTACGAATTTCTAGCAAAGCTTCATCATCTAAGTCGTATAAATCTTGATTATTATAAAAAACTTTTCCCGATTGAGGTTTTAATAAGGTAGATAAAATATGCAAAAGAGTAGATTTACCACATCCACTGCTTCCACATACTGCAATACAATCTTTTGTATTTAAAGTAAAATTTAAATTTTCAAAAAGCGGAATATCAAAACTATGGTTTAAATTTTCCGCTTTTAAAAGTTCCATTTTTAACCAATTTGTGCAGCAACTTCAGCAGCAAAATCTTCAGTTTTCTTTTCTAGGCCCTCACCTACTTCAAAACGAATAAATTTGACTATTTTGATAGTTCCGCCTAGTTCCTTTTCTTTATCAGCAATTACTTGTTCGATAGTTTTTTTATCATCCATTACATAAAACTGACCCATTAAAGTAAGTCTGCTATCAAGTTGAGAGTTATCTGCTATAAAACTATTCAACTTACCTGGGATAATATTAGGCCAAATTTTTTCTGGCTTACCTTGTGCTTGAAGTTCAGCCTTAATAGCTTCTTCAGCTGCTTGAATTACCTCTTGAGTTAATTGTTTTCTGCTTGCATATTTTGGAATTTTATGCTCTGGTTTATTAGGATCTTTTAATCTTCTTCTTTCTTCATTTTCTTTTTCTAACTCAGCAACTAAAGCTTTATACTCATTTTCTACAAAATCCATATCAAGCTCTTCATAAGATAAATAACTTGGCTTCATTGCAGCAATATGCATACAAATATGTTTTAAAAATTCTCCACACTTGCTAGCCGTAGCTTCACTATCGCAAGCTGCAGCAATAACTACACCAACACGACCATTGGTGTGAATATAACCATTTACTATGCCATTAGCACCTTCTTTTAAAGTAGCAAATCTTCTAACAACTAAATTTTCACCAATAGTTGCAATTTGGCTTTTTAAGTACTCTTCAAATTTAACACCATTAATCTCACTTGAATGTAATTCTTCAACATTTTGAAGACTCTTAGCTTGAATATGTGCTGTTGTATCTTTTGTTAAAGCAATAAATTGTTCATTTTTAGCAACAAAATCTGTTTCTGAGTTAATTTCACTTACAGTTGCACATTTAAAATCATCACTTACTTTTACACTTACTAAACCTTCAGCAGCTAAACGATCAGCTTTTTTATCAGCTTTTCCAAGTCCTTTTTCTCTTAAAAGTTGCACTGCTTTTTCAAAATCACCATCTGTATCTTTTAAAGCATTTTTACAATCCATCATACCTGCGCCAGTACTCTCGCGCAGTTCTTTTACCATTTGTGCAGTGATTTCAGCCATTACTCTTTATCTCCTTCAAAATCTTCTTCACTCATAGCTTCTTCTAAAACTTCTTTTTTCTCTTCTTCAGAAATAGGCTGTTCTTCGCTAACTTCACCATCTTGCTCTCTTAATGCTTTACCTTCATTGATTGCTTCAGCCATTTCTTGACAGAAAAGTTGGACCGAACGAATTGCATCATCATTTCCTGGAATTGGGAAATCAACTAAATCAGGATCGCAGTTTGTATCTAGTGGAGCAACTACAGGGATTTTTAATCTATTAGCTTCTTGTACTGCAATTTTTTCTTTAACAGTATCAATAACAAAAATCATATCAGGTTGAGTTTTCATATATCTAATACCACCAAGATATGCTAGTAATTTTTCTTTTTTTCTAGTAAGCATTAATGCTTCTTTTTTAGTTAAAAGTTTAATACTTCCATCTTCTTCCATTTTTTCTATAACTTCTAATTTTCTAATTGATTGGCGGATAGTTCCAAAATTTGTCATCATACCACCAAGCCATCTGTGATTTACATAAGGCATACCACATTTTTCAGCGTATTCTTTAATCGCTCCACCTGCTTGTTTTTTAGTTCCAACAAATAAAATTGTCTTACCTTCTGCTGCAGCGTCACGAACAATGTTATATGTATATCTAAAATATCTAAGCGTTTTTTGCAAATCAATTACATAAATACCTTTTCTTTCACCAAAAATAAATTTTTTCATTTTTGGATTCCATCTTCTTGTTTGGTGTCCAAAGTGTACACCACACTCTAACAAATCTCTCATGCTTACCATGAAATTCTCCTTGAAATAAAATAATTAGGTTTATTCCTCCGCATTCTTTAACCCATAAGCAACCTAATAAGGAAATTAATGCGTGTGAAATGAAAAAATATTATATCAAATTTTATTTTATATTTAGCTTATTATTGAAGAAAAAGAACGCCACAAGGCGTTCTTTGAGTAAATTAGTGTAGTTTAGACCAAACTGATCTTTTCCAACCTATAGCAAAAATACTTAAGATAGCAAAGAATATCATAATATAAATTCCTGTTTGCTCTCTTTCTTCTTTTTTACTATCACCAACTTTTTCAAGATAACTAATAACTTGAGTTTGTGCTTTTTCATTTAGACCAACTCTTGGCATAGCAGTTCCATGAATTTTCTTTTGAGGTTCATTGATGAAGATTTCAAGATAATGCGTGCCTTTAGAACGAATCATCATAGATAAATCCGGAGGTGTCATACCAAGATAATTTTTTAAATCACTCATATTTGAACTTGAAACAAAACCATCATACTTTACATCATGGCATCTTCCGCAAGCATTTTCAAATGTATGTTTGTTTTTAGCAAAATCAAATTCTTTTGCAATTAAAGCCGTTTTTGCTTGCTCTGAAAGCTCTTGGTTTTTAGCATATTTTTCTTCTAAATCTACTTTTAATTTTGTATCAAATTCCTTCTCATACTCACTAGCTGTATTTTTAAAGAATGCAATTAAATCTGCTAAATCTTGATTATCTTGTGCTTCATCACCACTTAAAGGATAAGCAGGCATTAAGAATGGATTTTCATCATTAAATTTATGTGAAATTTGCAAAGCCTTAACTGGATCAACAATCAGTGCTGCTAAAAATTTCTCATCATAAATAGCACCCGCATCACTTAAATCAGGAGGTGTTACACCCAAAGAAGAATCTGTAATAGTAGCAGGGATTCCGACGGCTTTCACACCATGACATGCAATACAATTTCCTTCAAAAAGCTCTTTTCCTTTTTGTGCATTACCTTTACTAAAATCAATTTTTGCGATTTTTTCCCATAATTGCTTAGTAGCTTCTTCTTGGCTTTTAGCAAGCTCTAGTGCTTTTTGAGCATTAGCTATAGCTTTTTCACTTCCTGAAGCATTAGCATCTATTGCAGCTTTTTCTTTTAAAGCAACTTCGCCTTTGGTAAATTCTACATCAGCTTTTGCAAAGTCAAAATTAACCGGAGTTGAAGGAGGATTCATCACTGAATGTGCATAAGGCTCAACCCCCCAATAAACTAAACCTGTGAAAAAGACAACTACAAAAAATATTTTTAATTCTCTCATTATTAGCCCCTTTTTCTTTCCATGATAGTAATAATTGGTAAGACTACTAACAATAATAGTAAAAATACCATAGAAGCATAAAATCCTATCCAAGCATTAATTCCTGTTGGAGGAAGCTTTCCATAAACTGTTAGTACAATTAAATCTATCAATAACACCCAAAACCATACAAAAAACATTGGTCTTTCGTGTGCTGGTTTTACAACATCACTTCTATCAAGCCAAGGCAACAAGAAGAAAATAATTTGTGCTATACCAAACGCTGCAAGACCTATATCAAAAGCTTTAATGCTTCCAACATCAAAGAAAAATCCTCTTAAAACTTCATAACTCCATAAGAAATACCACTCAGGATAAATATGAGGAGGTGTTTTTAAAGAATTTGCTGGGTCAAAGTTAATTGGATCCATTGCGAAATTAAATTTAAAACACACCAAATAGAAGAAGAAAATCATAAATAACGCAATATACATAAAATCTTTAGCTAAAAATCCTGGCCAAAAAGGAATAACTTTAGAACCTTTTGTATCACCTGCTAAATATTTTTCAGCTTCCAAATCAAAATCAATTTCTTCTGAAATTTCATTATTTACATGAGGAATTCTTAAAGAATAAAAGTGGAATGCAATAATTGCTAAAATTACAATTGGCAATAAGCACACATGCAGCATAAAAAATCTAGTTAAAGTTGGATCTGATACTGCAAAATCTCCTCTTATCCAAATAACTAATGCATCACCTATAAAAGGAATTCCGCCAAAAAGCTGAGTAATAACTTGAGCAGCCCAAAAACTCATTTGTCCCCAAGGTAACATATACCCACTAAATGCTTCTGCTGAAAATACAACAAACAAAAGCATACCGCTAATCCAAATCATCTCACGACCCTTTTTATAAGAGCCATAATAAATTCCTGTTAACATATGGATATATATGATTAAAAACACAACTGAAGCAGCCACACCATGCATATGACGCCAAAGCCAACCATACTCTACTTCTTGCATGATAGTTTTATTAACACTATCAAAAGCCAAAGCCACATCCGGCTTATAATACATTACTAAAAATAGACCTGAAATAAATAAAATAGCAAAAAGAGTTGTCAAGATAACACCCATTGCCCATAAGAAGTTAATTTGTTTTGGTATCCAATACTGAGCCATTAAAACATTAAAAAGCTTATTTACAGCTAATCTTTGATCAAGCCAATCTATAATACCACTAGCTTTTTTTATCTGTGCCATATCAAGCCTCCGCAATCATTTTTTTATATTCTGGACCTTCTTCACCTAACACTAATTTAGTTCCATCAATTCTAAAAGGAGGAATGTCCAAAGGTCTTGGAGGAGGACCAAATACATTTTTACCACTAGTGTCAAATTCGCCACCGTGGCATGCACACTTAAACAATTTCTCACTTGGAGCATAAGCTGGAATACAGCCTAAATGCGTGCAAAGACCAATAACTACAGTATATGCAACATCACCCACAATAACATCCCTACTGCTATCTTTTGCCATATCCGCATCTTTTTTTAAGATAAATATAGGCTTTTTACGCCACTCGATTGTTCTTAATTCGCCTTCTTTCATACCAGAAAGATCTACGGTAGTAATACCTGCTGCTTTTACACTTGGGAGCGGATCCCATGTTTTTTTCATTGCAACTAATGAAAAAGCACCACCCACAGCAGCTACCGTTCCAAAGGCAAAGCCCATAAAGCTTCGTCTACTTTCAGATGTAGCCATTTTACTTCCTTTGTTTTGATTTATTTGTTGTAAAGTATAGCAGTTTATCTAAAAAATAATAAATTTTTTCTTTATATAAAAAAGCTTTATTTAAGATATGCAAGTATTTATTTAAAATAACAGAAGTGTATTTATTTTCAAATCAAAACAATAGATAAGTTAATATCATCTATTGTTTTTCATTTTGATATAAATATGCAAAATATCTAAAGCAGCAGGGGTGATACCACTAATTTGCGAAGCAGCAAAAATAGTTGGTGGGTTAAATTTTTGCAGTTTTTCCACCACTTCATTACTCAAACCACTTACACTTTTAAAGTCAAAATTTTCAGGAATTTTTAAGTCATTTAAGTTTTTCATTTTTTCTATTTGTGCTTTTTGCATTGCTATATAATGATAATATTTTGCTTCATTTAAAATTTCATTTAAAGAATACTCATCCATTTTTGCAAACATTTCATCTAGAGCTTTTAATTTTTCTATATTAAAACTCGCTCTTGCAACAATTTTTTGCAAACTTACTATTGAGGTAATTTTTTCTTCTTTAATGCTTTGCAAAAATTCATTATTTTGATTGCTTGGTGTCCATGTAGTTTGAAGTAAAAACTCAAGTCCTTTCCTAACATTTTGCTTTATATTATCAATATATGCATAGTCTTCTTGACTTAAAAGTTTAAAATTATGTCCATATTCTCCAAGTCTTAAAATAGCATTTTCTTCTCTTAAGAGCAGTCTATATTCAGCTCTTGAAGTAAACATTCTATAAGGCTCTTTTGTGCCTTTCATTACTAAATCATCGATTAATACCCCTATATAAGCCTCATCGCGTCTTAATACAAAAGGCTCTTTTTCATCAATTGCTAAAACCGCGTTCACTCCTGCCATAAAACCTTGTGCAGCTGCTTCTTCATAACCAGTAGTTCCGTTAATTTGCCCAGCACAATATAAATTTTTAATCTTTTTAGTTTCCAAAGTATGTTTTAACTCCGTTGGATCAATATAATCATACTCTATAGCATAGCCAAAACGCGTGATTTTAGCATTTTCAAAACCTTTTATACTTCTTAACATCGCAATTTGCACTTCATAAGGAAGTGAAGTAGAAAAGCCATTAATATAATATTCAGTAGCATCTTTAGTTTGTGGCTCTATAAATAAATGATGACTTTCTTTATCACCAAAACGATTAATCTTATCTTCTATGGAAGGACAATATCTTGGACCTATACCTTCAATTTGTCCTGTAAAAAGCGGAGCGCGGTAAAAGTTACTTTTTATAATCTCATGTGTTTTTAAATTTGTTCTTGCTATATAACATGGAAGTTGATTGGGCTTGAAATTTTTTGTTTTAAAACTAAAGGCCTTAGGGTTTTCATCTCCGGGTTGAATTTCTAAGACACTAAAATCAATACTTTTAGCATCTACTCTTGGACAAGTTCCTGTTTTTAACCTCCCTACTTTTAAACCACTTTGTTTTAAATACTCACCCAAATTTACAGACGCAAGCTCACCTACCCTACCTGCTTGAAGCTTAGTTTCACCTATATGGATAAGTCCATTTAAAAAAGTTCCTGTTGTAAGTATGATTTTTTCAGCAAAATATGTATTTTCTAAATTAGTTTTAACGCCCTTAACTTCATCATTTTCTATAAGTAAAGACAAAGCTTGCTCTTGAGAGATTTCTAAATTTTCAAGTTTTAAAAGCTTATTTCTAGCACAAATTCTATAAGCGTCCATATCAATTTGTGCTCTACTTCCACGCACTGCAACACCTTTGCTTTCATTTAAAATTCTAAATTGAATTCCAGCCTCATCGGTAATTTGTCCCATAAGTCCACCCATAGCATCAAGCTCTTTTACCAAATGTCCTTTTGCTAAGCCGCCTATAGCAGGATTACAACTTGCAGCACCAATTTGCTCGATTAAAGTAGTTAAAAGTAAAGTTTTTTTGCCCATTCTAGCGACAGCAGCACTAGCCTCAACCCCAGCATGCCCGCCACCTATTACGATTATATCATACATATTTTGACCTCATTTTTATAAAAAAGGCAAAAATTATATAATATTTTTTAAAATAAAACACTAAAAATACTTTTTGAAATTTAAAAGTTTTGGATAAAATCTCATAAAAATTAAAGGTATTGAATGTTTAATGGATTAATCCGCGAATTAGCCTTTGTCAAATCATATCAAAACAACACTTTAAGATTAAAAGCAAGTTACAAACCAAAACTAGGCGATAGTATAGCAGTTAATGGTGCGTGCTTGAGCGTAACAAAACTTTTTGATGATGGCTTTAATCTTGAACTTTCTTATGAAACAAGAACTCACATAGCTATTGAAAATTTAAAAGACTATGTGCATATTGAACCTGCGTTAGCTTATGGCGATAGAATAGATGGGCATTTAATGCAAGGACACATTGATGGTATTGGCGAAATTACTAATATTTCTAAAAAAGAAAACGGAGTTGATTTTTATATTAAATGCCCTGATAATATACAAATTTATATGGCAAATAAAGCAAGCGTAGCTATAGATGGAGTAAGTTTAACTATCAATGAAGTTTTAAAAGATAGTATTCGTTTGACTATTATTCCTATAACCTTTAATGAAACCTTGTTTAAAAATTACACCATAGGAAGACGCGTCAATATAGAAAGTGATCTTTTAGCAAGATACATACACAGACAATTAAATTATAAAAAAGAAATTTCATGGCAACAAATAGACAAGATTACATCACTTTATTAGAAAATGATTTCGCAAAAGCTTTTGTAGCCTTTGATCAAGATTATAATATTTTTAGAGCAAAAATTCATGATAATATTTTTCCTTGGGAAAATTCTATAAAAAAGTGTGTATTTTTAAATCAAATTCATTCCAATATCATCACTCATTATAATAAAAATTTTCACTTTAATGCTGATGGGATAATTAGCAATGAAAAAAATATAGCTTTGTGTATTTTAAGCGCTGATTGCTTGCCTTTACTTTTATATGATGATGAAAATAAAGCCGTAGCAGCTTTGCATTCAGGTAGAAAAGGTTGTTTTGAAAATATCTTAAAAGAAGCTGTTTTGAAAATGCAAAAAAGCTTTAATACTCAAACCAAGAATTTAAAACTCATCATTTCAGCAGGAATTTGTGCTAAAAATTATGAAATTAATGGCGAGGTTTTAAACCACAGCAAAGAAAATTTTGCACATTTTTTACATGAAAATAAGCTTGATTTAAAAGCATTAGTTAAATTTCAAGCAAAAGAATTAGGTATTAATGATATTTTTGATATCAATCTTTGCACCTTTGATGATGAGAGATTTTTTTCTTATAGAAAAAATCAAACTCCAAAGCGCATTGTTAGCGTGATTTATTTAAAGGATTAAAATGTATGAAGTAAAAAATCTACTTGCTTTAAAAATTCTACAAAAAGCTAGAGAATTTGGTGATAATGACTTAAGCAATGAACTTTTAATCACTCAAATGCTAAATCATACCCCACAAACTCTAAATCAAAACGATACTAAAAATTTAAATGAATTTATCACAACGCTTATAAATGCTAAAGAAAAAGCTAAAATGAGCAATAAATAATTTTAATTTTTCCAAGTTAAAATAAATTTTGTTCCTTTCTTTAACTCACTTTCTACTTTTATTTTTATATTATGTTCTTTACAAATTTTATCTACCAAAGAAAGTCCTATACCAAAACCACCTTGATTTTCATTAAATCTTGAATAACGCTCAAAAATATTAGCCAAATTTTCCTTTGCTATGCCACAACCACTATCTGCTATTATAAGTTTTTGCTCTAAAAGTGCTATTTTAATATGTCCATTTTTTATATTATATTTTATAGCGTTATTAACAAGATTATCAAACATTTTAAAAAATTGCTCTTTATTAGCATAAATTTTTCCATCATTTTCCAAGCTAAGCTCTAAGTCGATATTTTTTTGCTCTAAAAATATCTTAAAATACTCCATTCTTTCTTTAATCAAATTTTTTAAAAATATCCAATCTTTTTTTGCTTCATAAGCTTGAGAAAAATTTAAAAAAGTTAAATCTGAATACAAATGACTCAAAGTCAAAGCAGCTATTTTCACACGCTTTAAAGCCTTAATTTCTTCAAAATTCTTTTTTCTTTCTAAATTCTCTACACTCATTAATATTACACTAATTGGGGTATTAATCTCATGAGTGGTATCTTTTATAAAATTATTTAAAAACCTTATTCTTGCTTCTAAAGGCTTGAGTGCAAATTTAAGTATTAAATATCCTACCAAACTAACAAAAATCAAAGAAAATACCATAGCTAAAGCAACTTTAAATCTTATAAATCCAAGTTCTTTAGAAATATCATCACCTTGTATTAAAACTCTTAAACGATTTACATCTCCTAATATTTCTAAAGCACTTTGATTTTGATTATCAGCAAGTAACAAGCTATTTAAATTTATATCAGCTACATAAATCAAAGTGTTATTGTTATAAATATTCGCATTATTTGATTTAAAAAAAGTTGTTTGAGCAGGTAAATCAAGATTAGAAAAATAAACCTTAGTTCTATCAAATATTGCAAATTTTATATTAGAAATTTGAGCTATTTTCTTAGCACTTTTTTCTATGGGTTCAAAACGCGATTTTTCCATTTGCAAAATCACAAAACGATGTTCTTGTCTTAGCTTTATGCTATATTCGCTTATTAAATCTTCTATTAACTTAGCATACCATATGCCAAAAAGCACTACAAGAATACTTCCTACACTTACTAAATACAAAGAAAGAATTTGCCATGCAACGCGCTTGGCTTCATGCATAACAATACCCTCTTCCTCTTTGATTGATAATGCTTTCTTTTCCTAAAATTTTTCGTAAATTTTTCACATAAGCTCTCAAACTAAGCTCACTTGGCTCTTGGTCATATTCCCAAATTTCTTCAAAAATATAAGCAGTATCTATAAATTTACCTTTATTTTTCAAAAGTAATGATAAAAGTTTTAATTCTTTTAAAGGTAAAGACAATGGCTTATCGTTTTGATATAAAGTTTGCGATATAAAAGCAAATTTAAAACCATTTCCTAAGTCCTCATAATCTTCATTTTTATGCGCAAAAGAACGCTTTAAAATAGCATTAATCCTTATTTTTAACTCCTGCAATTCAAAAGGCTTTTTGATATAATCATCACAACCACATTCAAATCCTTGTTGTAAATCCATAGTAGTATTTAAAGAGGTCATAAAAATAGCTGGGGTATATCTACCTGCTTCTCTTAAATTTTTAAGCACACTAAAACCATCTCCTAAAGGGACTTTTACATCCAAAATCCATAAATCAAAATTTTTCTCATAAGCTTTATCTTGTGCATCTTGAGCATTATCCACCAAAACCACTTCAAAGCCTTCTTCTTCTAAAAACTCACTAACAATTTCCCCTAAGTTAATATCATCTTCTAGTAAAAGAATTTGCGTAGCCATTTTAAGCCTTTATATGCTATTTTAATTTAGATTATTATATTTTTTTTATGTAAATTTAGTGTGAATTTAGCATATTTAAAGGCAAGTATTTATAAAATATTAACTATTTTATTGAATTTAGGATTTTATTATGTTGCCAAATTGGGATCAAAAATATAGTATTAATAATGAAAAAATTGACGAACAACATAAAAAACTTTTTGAACTTGCCGCCAAAGTGGAAGAAATTTCAGATAGGCCAGTTTATCAAGTCGAGCTTAAAAAGATAGTTGCTGAATTTTTTCACTATATTAAAATTCATTTTCAAGATGAAGAATCCTATATGGCTGATATTAATTACCCTTATCTAAATCAACACAAACTCATGCATAAACAAATCACAAAATCCATGATAAAACTCATACAAAGTATAAAAAGTACAAATGATTTAAAAGAAAAATTATATATAGTAGTTAATTCATGGTTGATAGAACACATCATTCAGCATGATATGATGATAGAACATTGGCGTCAAAACACCCAAGCAAAGAATTCTTCAGATACTTTCGAAGAAGAAGCTCCAAAACCAAAAAAATTCTTATATCAATGTCAATGCGAAGGAAAAACACACAAGGTTCCTTATGATATTCATTTAAAAATGCAATATTCTAAAGTGCAGTTTAAATGTAAAGAATGCTCTGCGAATTTAATACAATACAAAGAAAAAATAGAAATCTAATAAAAATTAATAATAATTTAAAATATAGTAAACTATAATGCTTACAAAACTCTTCTAAATATAAACAAGGAGCTAACATGCTACCAAAATGGTGTAGTAAATATAGTATCCATAATGAAGAAATTGACAGACAGCATAAAAAACTTTTTGAACTTGCTGCAAATGTCGAGATGATTTCAGATAAACCTGTCCATAAAGGACAAATTAAATTTTTACTTGCAGATTTTTTTAATTATATGAAAGAGCATTTTGCCGAAGAAGAAAAATACATGGCAAAAATAGGTTATCCTGAACTTTCTAACCATCAAAAAATTCACAAAAGTATCATCCAATCTATGATTGATTTAATTCAAAATCTCAAAAGCACCAATGATTTAAAAGAAAAACTTAATGTCATTGCATCTAAATGGCTTTTAGAACATATTTTAAGAGAAGATATGAAGATAGAAAAATGGCATCAAGCACAACTAAATAAAAATGCCAATACTATAACTTTTCAAGAAACTCAAGAAATTTATGAATATATTTGCTCTTGTGTAAATAAAATTCACAAAGTTCCTTGCGAAATTCACCAAAAAATTCAATTAAACAATGCAAGTTACAAATGTAAAACTTGTCAAGAAGCTATCAAACTAAAACAAAGGCTATAAAATGAACAAACGCTACACCTTAACTATTCCATTAGAGCTTTATGAACGCTTAAATCAAACTGCGAAATTTTCTAAAAAGAAAAAAGCTGAAATTTTACGCAATGCTTTGGAAAATTATCTTGATGAAATAGAAGACTTTGCTCCAGCCATAGAAGCTTTAGAAGATTTAAAAGATGGAAATAGTAAAAAGTTAGATAACATTATAAAAAAATTAAAATGTTAAA
>NZ_JAKMSO010000016.1:0-12753 GCF_025772685.1 Campylobacter sp. CNRCH_2015_1657
CACTTAGAAAATACACTCTAGTAGCTAAATCTTTAAAAGCTTTAGAGTGGATTAGACCTTGACAAGCTTTAGATTTTGAAGTGCTTGCAAATTCACTTTGACTAAAAGCATTTAAAGCCTCATCTAATTGAGTTTTTATGCTTTGATTTTTAGGATCTTTCAAAGCTTGATTTTTTAAATCTGCTATATTTTGGGCTTTGCTTTTTTGAGCATTATCTACCATAAGCGCTAAAAGCAAAACACTTTCTTTATCTACAAAAAGCACTTTAAAACACTGCTCATCATTTCCCACACTAAAATCAAGCTCTTTGGTGGAATTTTGCAAAGTTGATAAATCTTCATTTTTTATATTTGCTACATTGCTCATTAAAGCTATATTTGAAAGACTTTCATTTTTTAATATATAAGCACTTATATCATTAATAAAAATTTTTAAATTTCCCAAAGCTTGAACTACACTTGCCTCATCTTTACTTGTGCTAAATTTTGGCAGAGCAACCGCAGCTAAAACTCCAAGTATAATTACTACAAACACAAGCTCTATAATAGTAAAAGCTTTTTTCATAATATGCCTTGTAAGTTTTTTACCTTAGGCTTTATAAGATCATCTTCTATATTTACAAATTCTTTACGCTCATAAGCCTCACAAGCTGCCCTTGCTATCATCAAAGCATTATCCGAACAATACTCAAGCGGAGCTAGCAAAAGCTCACATTGATAACTTCGACATAAATGCTCTATTTGACTTCTTAAGCTTAAATTTGCACTAGCTCCGCCTACTATACCAAAGCGTTTAAATTTATACTCTTTAAAAATTTTTTCTAACTTGTTTAAAATATGAGCTATAGCTGCTTTTTGAAATGCAAAGGCAATTTTACTTTTACGCTCCAAGCTTAATTCTTCTTTTAAAATTTCCAAACGCACTTGGTTTTTAAGTCCTGAAAAACTATAAGCTAAATCTTTAGAATGAAGCAAGGGTATGCTAAATTCTAAATCATTTTCTTTTACATTTTTAGCTAAATTTTCTATGATAGCTCCGCCAGGATAACCAAGATCCATCATTTTTGCTACTTTATCAAAGCTTTCTCCAAAGCTATCGTCGGTTGTTCTTGCTAATTCTGTGATTTTACCTTGCTCATTAATAAAAAGCACCATAGTATGCCCACCACTTACAAGCAATACACCCATATCAAAATTAGCTTTTTTATCTAAAAACATAGAATAAATATGCCCTTTTAGATGATTAATCGCAATGAGCGGTAAATTTAAACTAATAGCAAGCATTTTAGCCATAGCTACCCCACCTATCAAACTCACACTAAGGCCAGGTTCATTTGTAACTGCTATGGCGCAAAGTTTATCAAAGTATTTTTGGCATCTTTTTAAAATCTTAGGTAAAGCTTCACTATGTAATCTTGCGGCAAGCTCGGGCACCACCCCTCCATAAGCACTATGGGCATTTTCTTGAGAAATTTTTGTATGAAAGATACACTCAAAGCTATTTTTATTAATGATAGCAATAGAACTATCATCACAAGAACTTTCTATGGCAAGAATCAAATCTCTCATTGAAATTCCACTAAAATCATACCGATAAATTTGTCTTTTTGTTCTGCTTTTTCTATGGCTTTTGCAGGTATATTTGCTTTTTTAATTTCTTTAAAATTAGTCTTTCTTTCTAAAACTTGATCGGCTAAATTTGCATTCTTTAGCTCATAAAATTCTACTCTGTAAATTTTTCTTTTTTTATCCAAAGAATAACGGCTTTGCATTTGGTTTTTGCTTATAACAATATCACTTTCATCAACACCTCTATCAAAACCTATAACATTAACTCTTACACCTGCTATAGAAGGTATTTTAAAATTATCTTTTACCATAATTTTTTGAGCAAAATTTGTTTGTATATTTTTTCCATCTACTATCACTTCAACACTATCTAGAGCATTTGAAAATTCAAAATATTCAGGATACAATCTTGTTTGCAAGCGATTGCCATAATTGATTGAATATGAGTTAGCATTGGAAATTACTGCAGTAATCTCATTACTTGCTTCATAATTTAAAGCTTGATTAATAGGAAAAGGTAAAAAATTTATAGCACTAGCAGGTTTATCAAGATAAAGTAAAATTTTATCATTAAAAAGTTTTACCTCTAAAGGCTTTTCAATAGCTCTATAAACTCCATTTGGAGTTAAATCAAAAGTTCTTTGAAATTCTATATTTGCCTTTTTTAGATAATACTCCACTGCCAAAAGATGATAATATACTCTTAAATGCGTTGGTAAATTTTTGCTCGCTTCATTAGCAAAGGCTGCTTTGTGATTTGACACCACAAAATAAGTTAAAGCCTTTAGCATATCTTTATCATTGCTTTCTTGGGTTTTGGTATTTTTTAAATGATATTGATGTTCTTCTTTAACCAAAGCTTTATTGATATTTTCCACTGCCTCTTTAGCAATATTTTCCAAATCTGCATATTTAGTAGAATTTACCTCACTTTGATCAATAATACTAGTATTGCCCCAGCGATTTGGATTTTTATCTTTGCTTTCATATTGAGGTCTATAAAATCCACTTCCATCGTGCAAATTTATAACCATATTTACCTCAGGTTCCAAAATAAGCTTTTTTATGCGCTCTATAGTGTGAAAATCAGGATCGTTTTCATCTATATGGGCAAATTTTCTATTTAAATCTCCAAAATTTCCTCTATTTCTAGCAATAATACTTTCAAAAGCTAAATTTGGTGCGACAATAATTTTACCTTTAGTGATATTATAATCACTCAAAAGCAAACTAGCAGCATGAAACCCACCTGGCTCGTCTCCTTGTATACCTCCAAGGATTAAAACCGTATTATTATCATCTAAACTTTTTCCATTTTCTTTAACGCTAAACTCTAAAGCAAAAACCACATTTATAAAAATCAAAATACTTAAAAAATATCTCACTTCATTTCCTTATCTAAATAAAGCCTAACTTGCTTATCATACTCAAAAACATCTTCAATTTGGTTAATCTTTGGCACACCAAAATAATCCAATGCTTTAAAAATACCCTTGGCTATGTCTAAAAACTGCGCTTTTTGGGCTAAAAATTGATACACCATATATTCATTTGCACTATTTATAATCACACCCAAGTCAGGCTTTTTCAAAAGCTCATCTTTAAGTGAAAATATAGGATATTTTTTTAAACTAATTTTTTCAAATTTTAAACTTGGCATAGCTAACAAATCCAAATTTTCTATAAAGCTTTGATCATGCTCATCTAAAATCGCTTGAGCTATAGACAAACGCATATTTGCATGAGAAAAATATGCACTCATACCACCATCTTTAAATTCACATAAAGCATGCACTAAAGACTTTCTTTCTATCAAAGCATCTATTTGTTTAATACCGTAAAGATGATAAGCTTCGATGATTTCAAAAAGTTTATTACACATGCTAGCACTATCTATGGTGATCTTAGCTCCCATGCTCCAGTTAGGATGCTTAAGAGCTTCTTTTACACTGACATTTTTTAAATCTTTGATTTTATAATTATAAAAGGCCCCGCCACTTGCCGTGATAAAAAGCTTTTTAATATCTTTTCTTTTATCTATCAAGCACTTTAGTGCTGCATGTTCGCTATCTATGGCTTTAATCTTAGAAGTGTCAAAAAATTTCCCTGCTACTACTAAGCTTTCTTTGTTTGCCAAGGCTAAAATTTTACCAAGCTTTTGCACCATAAGACTTGAACTTAAGCCTGCAAAACCTACTATAGCATTTACCACTAAAGAACTTTTGCACTCAGCTATCATCGCTTTTAAACCCTCTTGACCACAAAAAATCCTATCATGATCAACTAAGGTTTTATCTTTTTCATCTTGTATACATACAAATTTAGGCTTAAAAAGAGCTATTTGCTCATTTAAAAGCTTGATATTTTTACCACAAGATAAGGCTTCTATGTTTATGTTTTTTTCTTTAGCAATAAAAAGAGTATTAACTCCTATACTTCCCGTGCTTCCAAGTACGATCATACTAAAGTTGCCATTGCAAATGCTGCAATGATAACAGCATCAATTCTATCTAAAACTCCCCCGTGTCCTGGGATTAAATTACCACTATCTTTAATACCTGCTTGTCTTTTAAAATAACTCTCAAGTAAATCCCCTATCACAGCAAAAATAGCTACGATTAAAGATATATAAATACTTTTTACCAAGCTAAATTCAAAAGAGCCTATGATGGTTCCTAAAATCCCCGCACAAACAATGCCACCTACAACACCTTCTAAGGTTTTATTTGGACTTGTTAGAGAAAAAGCTCTCTCGCCAATTAGTTTTCCTATAAAATACGCCCCACTATCGCAAGCAACGACAATCACTATAAGCCAAAATAATACAAACATACCCTCATAACTTAATACTTGATAAAGCATTAAAATAGGCAAAGTAGGATATATATAAGGCATAAGTTCATTTAAATTTTCACTTTTTTTATAAACTAAATATCCTAAAATCAAAATCAAAGCCAAGAGGCCTATAAAGAAAGGTTTATCTAAAAATGCTCCTATTGCAAAAACACACAAAGCCACAAAAACACTTGCATGTTTGCTTTTAAACATAGTTTTTGCTTCATTAAATGCCAAAAACAATAAAACACCAAAAATCGCAAAATTAATCAAAAAATTATCCACCAAAGCAACAACAGCTATCACAGCTATCATCACAATAGCACTAAGAATTCTTGTCTTTGAAAACATTTTTATCCTTTCTATATACTTAAATCAAGCAAATGAGAACTTTTTTTAACTACTTCTTGCCCCTCTTGTTCATCTTCATCTTCTTGCTCTTGTTCTTGATGATGTTTAGAATGCTTTTTTTCTTCCTCTTGCCTTTCTTTTACTTCATCACTTACTTCATGAGTTTGATTAACTTTTTCAAGTTTTTCAACCGCCTTTTCTTTTGCTTGAAATTCACTCATATTTACCAAAGTTGCAAAAGAATCTTTTGCCAATTCATTACTAGCTTGTGCTGAATGTACTGGTGCATTTTGGTTAGCAAAATGAATACCACCTATGGGACTTATAGGCATACTTACTCCTTTAAAACGCTTAAAGTCTTATAATTTGTATAATTTACAAAAGCCTTTTCTTTTATTTTTACAAAATTCTTACTAGTATAATCGACCAAATAAACTCCAGAACTTAGCTTGGAAAATTCCACACAAAGCTTTGCTGCAAATTCTAGCACTAATTGACTTATTTTTAATTTATTTGAAGTGATGATCACATGTGCACTAGGATAATCTTTTACATGCAACCAAATATCATCTTTTTTAGCTATTTTTAACAAGTATTCATTAGCTTTTTCATTGCGTCCTACGCTGATTTTAAACTCATCAAAATAAAAGCTACTAACCCCTGCATTTAACTCTTCTTTTTTGGTTTTTTTACTTTTTTTAGGCATTAAAACTTCTAATTCTCGCAAAGAAGTGCTTTTAGCAATTAAGTCTTTTAAATTTATTAGAAAATCAAGTTTTTCACTTAAAATTTCTCTTTCTATATTGATATTTTTAGCCTTTTGTTTTAGCTTTTTAGCCATTTTATAAAATTCATTCGCACTATTTTTAGGTGTATCTTCGAGTTTAAAGGCAAGCTCATTTGCATTAAAATCTTGCAAAATAAATTCTCTTTGATAATCTTTTAAAGAATTTAAATTAGCAAATAAAACATCTGCTTTTTGGCTTAATTCTTGAGCTTTTTTTAATAAATCGCTTTCTTGCTCTAAATTTTCTATACTCTCTTTAAGAGTAAAGATTTTTTTATCTATATTTAAAAGTTTATTTTCTTTTATATCTTTTAAGCGATCTTGCTGTAACTTTTTAGCACTTTCTTTAAAATACACATTAAAATCATCAATCTTTACAAATTCTTCTTTTATCTCATAAGCTTTTAAAGCTTGGAGTTTTTCGCCTATTTTTACAACGCGGTAGCTTTTATCTATATGACGCAAAGCTTCTATGATAATATCATCAGTGTCTGTGATGATTACATTAGTGTTTTTTCCTGTAAATTCAAAATAAATCTTAGCCCCATAAGCTTTGTAAGATTTTTCTGATAAAACTTCAAAAGATAAAATTCTATTATTTTCTAATACTTCTAAATTTAAAATCTTTGCGTTAGAGAAGTATTTTTTTAGCATAAAATCAAAAGGTGCATTATAGACTTTTGCTTGGAGTTTATCTTGGTAAATTCCACTTTTTCCACGCGTTAAGTCTAGTATAAAAGCTTGATGATCTAAGCTAAGCTCTAAGATATTATCATCAAGGCGTTTGAGATAATTTAGTCTTTGAAATTGTTTAAAATAATCTTTTATTTGTATTAAATCTGTATATTTCATAAATGTATTATAAAATATTTTGATGAATTTATGAGGTTTTTATGAGTGAAAAAATTCCCTATCCTTGTGTGATTTTATGCGGCGGAAAGTCTTCGCGTATGGGAGAAGATAAAAGCTTATTGCAAGTAGATGATAAAAACTTAACTCTTTATCAATATGAAAAAATGTCAAGGATTTTTAATCAAGTTTTTATTAGCAGCAAAAAAGATAAATTTCATCAAAAAAACTTAGCACTTATTTTAGATGAGGATTTAAACAACTACTCTCCACTCATTGCCTTAAATTCCATACTTAAACATTTTAAAAATACCTATGTATTTATCCTTAGCGTGGATACTCCAAACATAAACAAAGAAAGTTTTTACAAGCTTTTTGATCATCTAAAATCACAAAATATACTCTTAGCAAGCACAAAAAAACACAAGCATTATTTATGTGGATTTTATCATAGTAGGAATTTTGAAAAAACTTTGCAATTTTTACAAGAAAACAATCACAAATTAGCCCTTTTTTGTGATACAATGAAAGCAGAATTTATAGAATTTGAAGATGATAATGAGTTTATAAATTTAAATTATTTTAAAGAATATAAAAAGTGGCTTCATGAAAAAGACAATTCTACCCATAGTATGTGCTTTTAGTGCTTTAGCAAATGAGGATTTATTCAATCAAGCCTTAGAATATGAAAATCAAGGTAAGTACAAAAAAGCTATGCAAATTTATAAAAGCTTAGCTTTAAAAGAAAAACAAAAAGAAGCAAGTTTAGAAAAGTCTTTTAATTTTGAGCAAAATACATCCAAAGAGAAAAAATTAGATGATATTAATCCAAAAAATGAAGCTTTAGCAAACTACCTTGGCACAGAAAAATCATACAATCCCTTTGGTATTAGCACGCATAATCTTAGCTATTTTATGCCTGTTTCTTATAGTTTTAGCAAGAGAGATTATAAAAGCACTGAAACTAAATTTCAAGTAAGCCTTAAAAAAACTCTTTTTGAAAATCTTTTGGGTTTAAATGAAAGTTATAACATAGGCTATACGCAAATTTCATGGTGGCAACTTTATAAACATTCCGCTCCTTTTAGAGAAACAAACTATTTACCTGAATTTTTTATCAACTTTCCTATAAGCGGATATGGTGCTTTTGAGAATTTAAAAGATATACGCATAGGCTTATTACATGAATCTAACGGGCAAAATGATCCAAAATCAAGATCATGGAATAGAATTTATCTAAGTAATGCATGGTTTTTTGGCGATTTTATGTTCATACCTAGAGTTTGGCTAAGAATTCCTGAAAAAAGTTCAGAAGATGATAATCCTGACATAGAAAAATATTTAGGTAATTTTGATATTAATCTTGCTTATACCCAAGATGATTATTTTATCAATATATTGTGGCGTAATAATTTAAATTTTGCTAATAACCGCGGTGCAGTAGAAATAAGTGGAGCTTATAAAATTTCTAACAATGGCTTATATATTTACACTCAGTATTTTAACGGATACGGCGAGAGTCTTATTGAGTATAATAAATCTTCAAGCAGACTTTCAAGTGGAATATTGTTAATGTATTAAAATGGAAAAATTTTGCTTTATTAAGTTTATCATTAATAATGAAAAGTCTTTTAAAAGATTGTGCGATTTGTTTAATTATATCAAAATCTTAAAAGATGAGAATTTACAAATAGAAGATTTATACACAGATAAAAGTATATATAATTTTTACAGCAAAAAAGAATTAGAATATTTCTCAAGCAAAGATTGTTGGGAGTTTGATGATATTTTTGACTGCATAGGAAATGGAGAATACTATTTTCACTCCATAGAAAAAATAGAGGAAAATATCGCCAAATTGTATTTTTACCCCATTTCTTTTCCTTATGGTGGAGTTGAACCTATAATCGAGTTTATAAAATCATTTCAAATGAAAATTCTTACAATTGATTGTGGTTATATGGAAGAATTTGAATATTAAAAGCCTTTTTAGACTTTTAATATTTTAAATTAAGAAAAATGCTATAACACTACCCAAGATAAGCAAAGAGCCATTAAAGCATAAAAAGGTTGGTATACAAGTATCTTTTATATGATCACCTTGCTTATCTGCATTAAGCCCTACACTCACTCCCAAAGTCGTTTCACTAGCAGGTGATCCTGCATCTCCCAAAGCTCCAGCAACACCGATGATAAAAATAATCGCAGCAGGTGAAAAACCAAGTTCTATACATATAGGACAAAATAAGGCAGCGATGATAGGAATAGTACCAAAAGAACTGCCTATACCTATAGTGATTAAAAGACCTATAGCTAGCATAATAAAAATAGCTAAAAAGTGACTTTGCTCCATAAAAGGCACGCTTGTTTTTACAAGCTCAGCTATACCTCCACTTTGTTTTAAAACCTCTCCATATCCTGAAGCAACAAGCATTACAAAAGCTATATAACCCATGATTTTAAGCCCATCATCAAAAACTAAATTAACTTTGTTATACTCTACTCCACCCAAAATCACCATCAAAACAAAACCTAAAAGCCCTGATAAAGGTAAATTGTGCGTTAAAATTTGTAAAATCAAAGTCAATCCAAGGCCAGCTAAAACTCCCCATTCTTTTTTACTCATTTTTAGATTTTCAAAATCCATTTTGGCAATTTGCTCTTCTTGATATTCTCTTGGCTTAGCATAAAACACAAACACAGCCAAAAATAAACCAACTAACATACAAATAGCTGCAAAAGCCATAGTTTGAGAAACTTCTCCTAGACTAATTTGCACCCCATTTGAATTTAAATTATCCACAAGCAAAGTTTGAAAAATAAGCCCAAAACCTAAAGGCACCACCATATAAGGTGTGGTAAGTCCAAAAGTTAATGCACAAGCTATAGCTCTACGATCTATTTTTAATTTATTAAAAAGTTTCAACAAAGGTGGAATTAACAAAGGTACAAAAGCTACATGGATAGGGATTAAATTTTGCGAAAAACAAGCAATAAGTGCCAAAGAAAGTATAAGTAAGTATTTTTTATGTGAAATATAATGCGAAACTATTTTAATCAAATATGCTGTTAGATTAGTTTTTGATATAGCAGCAGCCACCGCTCCAAGCAAAATATAACTTAGTGCTGTTTGCAAATTCCCTTGCATACCATCGATTAAAACTTTCATAGAATCCATCATAGCTTGTGGAAGTTGGGTAAAAAAATCCACCAAACTTAAATGCTCCATATGCATAAATTTAGACCAAATGCCTACAAAAAGCCCAGAAAGCAAAACGCTAAGCAAAACATTAAACCTAAAAAAACACAAAAGCGTCATTAACAAAACGCCTATAAATACTGGATTAGTTAAAAGCATTACATTCCTTAAATCAAAATAATTGCACATTTTAAATAATTTTCTTTAAAATACTATTTAAGTTTAAAAAATTTAAGCAAAAATTGCAAAATAAAAGCATAAAATGATAGTTTTTACTTTAAAAAAGGATACAAATGAGAAGTGACGCGATCAAAAAAGGACACTTAAAAGCACCCAATCGCTCTTTACTTAGAGCATGTGGCTTAAATGATGAAGATTTTAATAAGCCTTTTATAGGTGTGGCAAATAGCTATATAGATATCATCCCGGGACATTTTTTCTTAAATGAATATGCAAAAATCATTAAAGATGAAATCCAAAAAAATGGCTGTATTCCTTTTGAATTTAACACCATAGGTGTTGATGATGGTATAGCTATGGGGCATGATGGTATGCTTTATTCTTTACCAAGTCGTGAAATCATCGCAAACTCTATTGAAACAGTGATGAATGCACACCAACTTGATGCACTAATTTGTATCCCAAATTGTGATAAAATTACTCCAGGTATGCTCATGGGGGCTTTAAGAGTTAATGTGCCGACTATTTTCGTTAGTGGTGGACCTATGAAAGCAGGAGTAAATAAACATGGAGAAAAAATCAGTCTAAGTTCTGTTTTTGAAGCAGTGGGAGCTTATGAGGCTAAAAAAATCGATGAAGACGATTTAAAAGATATAGAATGCAAAGCTTGTCCTAGCGGTGGATCTTGCTCGGGTATGTTTACTGCAAATTCTATGAATACTTTATGCGAGGCTATGGGTATAGCACTAGAAGGAAATGGAACTATTTTAGCACTTAGCAAAGAAAGAGAAGAGCTTTTAAGAAAGGCTGCGCGTAGAATTTGTGAAATTGCACTAGATGAGCGTTTTAAAATTCGCAATATTATTACTAAAAAGTCCATTAACAATGCTTTAGTTGTTGATATGGCTATGGGTGGAAGTTCAAATACTATCTTACATATGCTTGCCATTGCTTATGAAGCAGGTGTAAATTTGGATATAAAAGAGCTCAATCACATCAGCGCTAATGTGGCTCATATAGCCAAAATCGCTCCATCTTTAAACACAATATATATGGAAGATATACACAAAGCAGGTGGAGTAAGTGCAGTAATAGCTGAAATAGCCAAAAAACCAGGCCATATTTTAGAACTTGACACTCTAGATATTAGTGGAAAAACTTTAAAAGAGCGCGTTGAGAATGCTGATATTAAAGATGAAAACATTATAAAAAAAATAGACAATGCCTATTCAAATGTAGGTGGGCTTGCTATACTTTTTGGGAATTTAGCTGAGCAAGGCTGTGTGATAAAAACTGCAGGTATTATGGGCGAGCGTAAATTCAAAGGAAAAGCGGTTTGTTTTAACTCTCAAGAAGAAGCTATCAAAGGCATTATAAAAGGTAAAGTTAAAGAAGGCGATGTGTGCGTGATACGCTATGAAGGGCCAAAAGGTGGACCTGGCATGCAAGAAATGCTTAGTCCGACTTCATTACTCACAGGCATGGGGCTTGGTGCTAAAGTTGCACTTATAACAGATGGTCGTTTTAGCGGAGCTACAAGAGGACTTAGTATAGGTCACATTTCTCCTGAGGCTGCAGAAGGTGGACTTATAGCGCTTTTAAAAGATGGTGATGAGATAGAAATTGATGTAGATACTTACAGCATTAATGCAAATTTAGCCCGAGATGAAATTGCTAAACGCAAAGCAAATTTTAAAATGCCTTATAAGCAAATAAATTCAAGATGGCTTAAAATGTATCAAAAGCTTGTTAGTAATGCTAGCAAAGGCGGGGTTTTAGACTTAGAATAATTTTCTTAATTTCTTAAAGAAATTAAGAAATATCTTTTTAAATGTAAAACAAAATATGAAAAATTATGTTAAAGTGGCCGGGAGAAAGGGATTCGAACCCCTGGAGGTGTGACCCTCAACGGTTTTCAAGACCGCCGCTTTCGACCACTCAGCCATCTCCCGTAAAAGAATAAAAATATCAAGTATTAACATCGCATTGGAGGCGACATCCGGATTCGAACCGGAGATCAAGGCTTTGCAGGCCCATGCCTTACCGCTTGGCTATGTCGCCTTGAGTTACCAAAAAGTGGTGCCCGAGGCCGGACTTGAACCGGCACGGAAGAAAAATTCCGAGGGATTTTAAGTCCCTTGTGTCTACCAATTCCACCACCCGGGCGGGTGATAATGGAGCGGGAAACGAGATTCGAACTCGCGACCCCAACCTTGGCAAGGTTGTGCTCTACCCCTGAGCTATTCCCGCATTAAAGTTGAAATTATACTTATTAAAACTTAAATGCACATAAAAAATATAAAAACTACATATGTTTTCAAAAAGATAAAAAATTTTTATTTTTTTCTAATTATTTTATAAGTAAAATACCCGGCCAAAAAATAACTAAAAAGGAACAAGTATGTTTAAATTTAACAGTTTATCTAATAAATTGACAACAATAGCCTGTTTTTTAATAGCTATTATACTAATAGTTGTTAATATGATTAGCTATTATCAATCTAAAGAAAGCACTAGTTATTATCTAGAAGAAATTCAGAAAAAAACTATGTTTGATGTTAATTCAGCATACAATATATATTCTGGAGCAAAAAGAGATGCCATTGCTTCTATTGTTAAATTTGTAGAAAAAAATCCAAGGGTTAATTCTGGCGAACTATTTGATATATTAGAAACAGTAAAAGAAGCAGCTGGCTTTAATGTAGTATATATTGGATTTAATGACGATGGAAAATTATATCAATCTAACAGAATTATTAGAAGTCCTGAAGAAACCGGATTTGATGCAAGAACAAGATCATGGTATCAAGAGGCCAAAAGCGTGGGAAAACTTGTAGTATCAGATCCTTATAAAAGCATAGAAGATGACTCTATAACAGTTTCTTATACAGCTCCAATATATTCCAATGGAAAACTTTTGGCAGTAGTTGGAGGTGATTACAATCTGCATACTTTTGCAAAAGATGTATTAATAATGGGTCGC
>NZ_JAKMSO010000017.1:0-6373 GCF_025772685.1 Campylobacter sp. CNRCH_2015_1657
TCGCGTACGCGTATGTATTTTTTTATATATTTTTTAAAAAAAGAAAGGCTGTCTGAGTGCGTAGCTGTAAGGGGTATTTTAAAAAGAATATGCAACTATCTATAGCTTTAAGGTTTGGAGGATAGTTACATAGAAAACTTAAATAATTTTATATAATTACATAAATATTTTATAGGAGTGTATAATGAATAAGATTGACACTATCGCAAATTTTTTAGATAACAACTCTAAAAAATGTTTAGCTATAAATGGGTCTTGGGGTATAGGTAAAACTTATTTATGGAAACAAGTTGAAAATAAACTTTCTGAAATAAATGCAGATAAAAAGATTATTTATATAGATCTTTTTGGTAAAGAAAGTTATAAGCAAATATTAGAAGAAATAGTTTTTAAAATCCATGGAAACTACAATAAAATAGCAAATACTTTTTCACAAATTATAGCCAAAATTACAGAAATTAAATCCGCTGGAACAATTAACATTAACCCTGATGCTATTTTCTCATTTTTAAAAAAAGAAGATTTTAAAAAAGTTATTGTGTGTTTTGATAACATAGAAAGAAAATCTGATAATCTTTCTTTGAAAGAAATTTTAGGACTTGTAAATTTACTTAAAGAAGAAAAAGAATGTAATGTTGTTGTGATTTTTCATGAGGAAGAATTAAAAGAACAAGATGGCATTTTGACTGAAAATAATAAAGAAGAACAAGCCAAACAATATAATAGTAAAAACTGGTATCAAATATACAAAGAGAAGGTTATTGATTGTGAAATAACGATAAAAGACAATGATGAAGTAGCAAAAGCAATCATAAAAGATAGAATAAATAAATATACTAAAATTACAGATGAGATAAGAAATATTATTGAAAATATTATTTTCGAAAGATATAAAGAACAATGCAATGGAAATCTAAGATTATTATATCATGTGTTAGAACATATAGATTATTTTAACAAGCAATGTTTTTTATTGTTTTGCAAGTATGACAATAAAAAAACATTTTCAGATGCTCTAAAATTAAATTATATCTCATTAATATTTCAAATTAAAAAATATCTTTCTATTAAAATAGAAGAAAACGACTTATCTTCAGATTATCATCTTTATGAAAAATACCTAAAAAATATGTTTTATTTAAGTAAAGAAGAAAAATACCAACTAAGACGCGATTTTTATCAAACTTTAAAAATTGAACTTTATTATAAACTTCAAAACTGTAAGATAGAATATTTGGTAGGTAATTTAAGTGATGAACAATTTGTAAAAGATATTGAAAATTCACTCCTAAAAATAGACTTTTATTCAGAAAATGGAATGACACACTATCCTTATGGGTTTTATAAAAATTTACTTTCAACCTACACACAAATTACAAATAAAAAATTAAGCGACATAGAAGAAAAAATCAATCAGCATTATATAGAATCTCTTGTTATAGAAGAATTTAAGTTTGATCTTAATCATGATTATAGGTCTGACATAGCTCTTTTAAAATTATTAGAAAATGAAAAATGGAAAGATTATTATGAAGAAACTAAAGAAAAATACAAAACAAGCAAGTATGAAAATATTAATGCACTTATTAATAGCTATAAAAATATAGAAAATAGTTTTTATCTCGAAGCAATCAAGCAATATAATTTTTTTAAAAAAGAAGAATTAGTACAGCTATTTAAAAATAATAACGATTTTTGTAAGAAATTTTTTAATCATTTTTCTATGAATATGGTTGCAAGTCATAAATTTGATGATGATTTAAATAATAATTTATTTCAAACTTATTTAGATTTTTTAGATTTAGATGAAAATAAAATAAAAAAAAGTGTTGTTGTAGAATATATAAATTCACAAAATAGTGTATTAAGAAAGTTACTAATAGAATAATTGCGTTAAAGATATTCAATAAAATACTATTAAATTTACAAAAATTAAAAAGTTCTTATGTGTTTATAATTTGCAAACATTATAAAATTAAACTACTTATCTCTTTTTAATTTATCAATAAAATCACTCAACCATTGCATTAACTCTCTTCCATCATCAAGTCTTAAGCTTCTATTATATACTGCTTTTACTTTATTTCTTTCTCTATGATCTAAACATAGTTCTATAACTTCACTATCTTGTTTATGAATATTTTTATACTCATAAAGAAAAGTTGAAGCAGTAGCTCTAAAACCATGATATAGTATTTTATCACCAAAACCTAATCTTTTAATGGCTTGATTTAATGTGTTTTCACTCATTGTTTTAGATTTACTTATATCACTTGAAAAAAACATATTTTGAATCTGAATAAGAAAAATTTTTAACATATAAAAAGCAAGCCTAAAACACTCTGACTTAGCGGAATAATAAAATCCTCTCTTGCTTTAACTTTATTAGCACGAATAATAATTTTTTTATCAAAATCTATTTCTTTCCATTCTAAATTTATAATATTAGTACTTCTTAAAATAAATATGGACTAATTTGCAAAGCAACTTTTGTAAAAATACTTATTAATCGCAAGCAGTAATTCTTTAAATCTTGCTTCATCTGTGAAGTTTTATAACTTTGAACTTTATTAGTACCATAAAGTGCTTTTTTATATTTTGATTTTTAGTATTTTCTTTTTGAATATGTTCTTTTGGATTAATGCCTTATGATAGCATGTCGTTATAATCATTTACAATCTCTCTTGCCCGTGTTAATATGGTTATAGGATATTTTCCTATTTTAAAAGAATACCCTTTTTATTAAGTTTATATCTAAAATAAAAATTCTTATCAATATTTCCATGAAAAACCCTAGCTTCAATATATAAATTTTTAGTACAAGCACTTTGATATAAGTTTTTTATCAACAGTTAAATTTTTAAGCTCTTAATTGCTGATTTTCCTTTAAAGTGTGTACAAAAAAATATTTTTTTAATTTGTCAAAAGATTTTAATTGTAGTAATAATTCGTGATAGAGAAGTAATGGTGGATTTAGAAAGCGTGTGGTTTATTAATCAAACACCTAAGTATCCATACTTTAGAAATTAAATATCTAAATAACATATACTTTTGAAAATTCAATAATTTGTATAGTTAAATCTCATTTTAAAAATTTAACTCCTGATATAACTTTAGCTATTTCTTCAATGGAAAATAATACATAGCAAGATACTTCCATAGATTGTATTTTACCTTTTCTTCTTAGATTATCAATAGTTCCTGAAGAAACGCCTAATACTTTAGCAAATTCTTTTTTACTTAAAGTCATTTTTTATATTTCTCAAAAAATTTTTGTTTCTAAATAATTCTTGGTTGTGCTAATCTTGCTTAATTGTGAAATATGTTTGTTTTAATTTATAAAAATAATATATAAAACTATAAATATCTTTATATATCTAACTTTATTTAATCACTTTTTATTTTCTGTTAAATATTATATATATTCTTTTACCTATTATCCAAATTATAAAAACATACAAATTATAATTAAATATATTTTTTTAATAAGTAATTTTAAGATTATAACAACTATTATCAAATTTATACAAAAACTCTATATTGTAGTTATCTAAAGAGTATAATAAGGTATTTATACTCTTTATTTATTACTATATATAAGCTTAGTATTTATACTTTATATACCAAATATGATAAATACACCTTACACTGTTATCTAAAATACTAAATGCTAATACTTTTAAAAATGTTAAATAGTATAATAAAATATAAATATAAAAATTCAAAAAGCTTATTTTTCATTATTTTTAAAAAGTAAATGATAAGTTTTTTTCATATATATTTAAATAATAATAAATCTATTTGCATTTTTTTAATAAAAAATAAAAGTAATTTTGATTATAATTTATAAATAATTATTATATTTATTAATTTTTTGGCTATTTTTCAATATTTTTATAACTTTTTTATCACTTTTGTATTTTTTGTGTTATCATATTCTCATCACAAATAAAAAATTTTATGCAAAGGATTCGGGGGGGGGGATATGAAAAAAACACTTTTACTTGTTTTAATCATTCACACTTTTCTTTTTTCTCAAATAATGATTTTAAAAAATCAAGATAAAATCATTATAGATGACAATCAAACTCTTGCACTTAATCATGTAAACCATGATCAAAAGCAAATACTTAAAGAATATGATAGCATTGACCCAAGAGTCAAAAAGCTATTAGAAGAAAAATCAAAGAAAGATTCTAATCTTAGTAAAGAAGATGAAGAATTATCTAATAAGGTTATTGGTGTTATTCAAACTATAGGTAATGTATATAATGCCAAAGATAGTAAAGAAAGAGATGAGCTTATAAGAGATTTAGCAAGCAATTATTTAAGCTTACAAGCTAATACTTTAATCCAAGAATATTTACATACTCTTAATCACTCCATTAATAGTGAGTTTAATTTAAACTATAATGATAGGGGTGGTTTAAGTGGTAATGCTAAAGTTCTTTTACCTATTATGAGTGAAGATAATCCAAAAATATCTTATTTTCTACAAAGCGGTATAGGTGGATATGATAATAATAGAATCATAGGTCATTTTGGTGGTGGTATAAGATATTATCCTAATGCATTAGCATTAGATAATTCAGGAAATATCATGCTAGGATTAAATTTAGTTTATGATCATGATTTTAGTAGAGAGCATAAAAGAATATCTTTGGGCTTTGAAAGTATGTTAGATACACTAGCTTTCCATGCTAATATTTATCAAAGATTAAGTGATTGGATTAATAGTTATGATTTTAAAAATGCAAATAATGATCTAACTTTCTTAGAACGCCCTGCTAATGGCTGGGATATGGGTATTAAATATGCTTTTCCTTCTATGAGTAATGTAGCTGTTTTTGCTAATATGAGTAAATGGTATGGAGAAAAAGTAGCTCCATTTGGCAATGTAAACTGCTATGAAGATTTAGAAAAAAATCCTTTAGTGTATGAAGGAGGTATTACTTACTCACCTTGTCCCGCATTAACTTTTTCGCTAAGCCATAAAAGAAGTAATGAAAGTGATAAACAAGGCACAAATATAGCTATGAATTTTAACATACCTTTAGATAAAGATGCCTTCAAACACGCTTTTGATACAAAATTAGCAGGTATAAATAATACCATTGAAGGCTCTAGAACTCATTTTATAGATAGAGATTATTCTATGGTGCTTGAATATAAAGCTATTAACAATACTTATCATATTTCTTATTGCGGAAATTTGGGAGGTAATACTCATTGTATTATGCTTAAAGATGGCTTTAATCAAGCAGTTAAAAATGTTGCTATGAGTGTAACTCCTGAACAAAAAAGTGTAATCTTAAAAGATGGAAATCATTATATTACTGATAGTAATGGAAAAGTTTTTGTAAAAATAATCCATTCTTATGGAGTCCATCAAACCAATTTAATTGCTAAAGCAGGGAATGCTCAAGAAAGTTTCCCTATTACTATCATAGCTCCAAAAGAAGACTTTAGGATATTTGCTAAACCTTCTAATATACAAAGATATGAAAAATCTCTAATCACATTTACAGGAAATGATTTAGCAGGCGATTTGGCAATTCATTGGAAATTAAATGGTAAAGGAAGTTTAGAAAAAACGCCAAATTCAGATAAAACTGATAAAGATGGAAATTCAAATATCATCTATAAACCTGATGTAAACATGAAAGATAAAGAAAAAGCTGAAATCATTGCTAATGTATTGGGAGTTACTTTAAAAACATTTGTTCAAATAGCAATTTATGGAGATAATGATATTATCTTAGATAAAGCTATTATAGGTAATAAAGAAAAAACTCATGCAAGTTATAAAAACTTAAAAGCTAATTCTACAAAAGTTAAATGGAGTATACAAGGAGATAATGCTTTATTTGTTGATAAAGATAAAACTACTAAGGAGCTTAATTTAATAGCTGATGATAAAGGTGAGAGTAATGTAGAAATCATAGGACTTAGTGGAAATGAAAAAGTAAAAATCATTGCTAAGAATATGAGTGATGAATTAGTAAAAGAAAAAAGTAAAGATTTAGAGATTAAAAATTATACAGCCACTATGGAGCTTCCTACTGGAAAAGATCCTGTGACTCATCAAGACTTTGAAAAAGGAATGATTGATTATAAAAGCGACTTTGAAGTAAAACTTAAAGGTTTAATGCCAAAAACAAAAGTTTTATGGAAGGCTAAAGATATACAAAGCAATAAAACTTTAAGAATTAGTAACGATAAAGAAAGTACAGCTGATGATAAAGGTGAGAGTAAGGTAGTATTTGAAGGAGTAAAAGATTTTAATATTAAAAGATTACAAATCATTGCTACTTATAATCAAAGCGCAGCTAGCACTCAAGAAGTAAGTGGAGAAATCAAACTCCACCAATAC
>NZ_JAKMSO010000018.1:0-5964 GCF_025772685.1 Campylobacter sp. CNRCH_2015_1657
AATATTACTTGATGTGCAAAAATTAAACTAAAAGATGCAAGAAAGGAAAGAAATGAAAAATTTTTTTAACTCATTACAAGATAAAGAATTTATTTTTGCGCCACAATGCTATAAAACATGCAATGGCGGATGCTGTCATAATATTCACGCACAATATTTTAAATTTAATAAATCTAGTGCGGTGATATTACCTATGCTTGAAGTTGAATATCTTTCGCTAAAGCAAGCCGGTAATACATATTTAGAAAATGGAAAAGTCAATACCTTTACTTTAAAAAATGGAAAAAAAATCAATGCTTATTTTGCAAAATGTGATTTAAATGGACTTTGTAATCCTCATAGTCTTAGACCTTTGATATGCAAGCTTTATCCTTATTATCCTCAGGTTGATTATGATGGAAATTTTTTAGGGGTTAAACCTTGTGCGTTATTTGATATTTTTTATAAAGATGCCCAAAAGCATTATTGTACTATAACCCATAGAAAAAATGATGAGTTTTTAAAGGAATTTGAGCAAAGCACACAGGTATTAAGAAAGGAACCTATAATGATATTTGTGTTTAAGGTGCTTGAAGTAGTAGAAGAAACTCTTAAGCAGTATACTTATGATCATTATGGAAAAGTAATTTATCTTGAAGAATTAACACATGAAGAAAAATTTGATTTTTTTGCTTTTCAAGAGATTAATTCTATGACTATGCAAGCATATAGAAATGAAAAATTTATTGACAAAATTCAAGATATATATGATAATTTAGAGATGCGATATCAAGAGCATTTTACAAAGTATTTTAATGATTAGAGAAAAATTATGCTTAAAAATGAAACTTATTTTATAGACTCTTGTGATGATGTAGAATTAAATATAAAAAGAGAAAGTAAATTAGAATATAGAATTACTTATGATGATAGTAAGCAAATGAAAGCTATCGTTTTTATCATAGGAGCGTATGGTTCTAATGTTGATTTATCAATCATTGATTTTGACAGGCAATTTATAGCTAAAAAATTTGATGTAGTGGCTGTAAGTGTTTTATATCATTGTTTTAGCTGTAGAATAAATGAAAAAGATAAAAGATATAGTGCACAATTTTATTTTGATGGAAATGATGTAGAACGGATAAAAAAGTCTTTAAATAAAATCAATTTAAATTCAAATGATATTAGTATAGGATTAGCTAAAGATTATTTTTCTTATCTGGAGCATACTATTGATGTGTATAAAGAAAAGAGTTTTTTAAATGAAGATTGTAAATTTTATTTTACTTGCACTATGTTACCAGCCAATAATGAATATCAAAATTATGGTATTATGGCAGCAATTGACCATATTAATGTATTGAAGGATATATATTATAAATTTCCTAATTTTAAGAATTTGCCGAAGATTTGTGGAGGTGTATCATATGGGGGATACCTCTCTTTATTGATATCTAAAATAGCTCCTTGGTATATAGATGGAGTGATAGATAATTCTGGCGAGGCAATGTTGATATTGAATTATATCATAGGAAAAGATTTTGATACTCCTGATGCAATTTGTGATTCTAAAAATTTGAAAATAGGATGTTTTTTAAGAACATATTGGAATGCCAACAAAGAATCGCCATATTGTTTTAAAGATGAGAATTATGAAATAAGAACTTTATTAAATCAAACTCATTTAATTTTACAAGCTCAAAAAAATAAAAATATACTTTATGCAAGTTATCATAATTTTAATGATAAAATGGCTTCTTGTGAATTTAAAAATAACTATATGAAAATTTTAGAAGCATTGGGATATGATGTTAATTTTAACTTAGTAGATGAGAAAGATATTGATGGTAAATTTATTAAAAATTCTTCTCATGGAAGTGGAATAAATACTAAAGCATTATTTAATAAGGAATTACCAAAAATGCTTGAAAAATTTAAGGATAAAAATTTTACTCCAAGAGAAGATAGTATAAGTTATCCTTGCAAGGATAAGGTTTTTACTTTTAAAGATAAAGGTAATAAATTTGTGCTTGAGATTATATAACTTCCTCAAGCATATTTTTAATCGTAGAAAAATCCTCAAAATTATCCGGAGTGATATATTTAGCATCTAAATTTTTTCCTATAAATTTTTCGATTTCAAGTATTAATTTCATCATATCAATACTGTCAATAATATCATCATTCACTAAATTGCGACTGCTTTCATTGATATCACTTCTGTTGATTGCATTAAACATTTTTTGAATACTTTCGAATGTAATTTCCATTATTTTCCTTCTAAAATAAGTATTTTCTCACATTATAACATTTTAATTTTGCAAAATAGAGAGTAATTATTGTTTTTGTGTATTTTAATTTATTTGTAATGAAAATTGTATTTTTTATTTTGCAAATTCTAAAACTTTCCTATCAATCTTCCCATTTGCATTTAAAGTAAATTGTTCTATTTTAACAAATTTTTTAGGTATCATGTAAATAGGGAGTTTGTCTTTTAAAAAGTTTTTAAAATCTAACTCTTCCTTACTTTCATAAAAGCAAATAATTTCTTCTTTAAAAATACAAGCACAATTTCTTACATTCTCATGAGAATTTATAATACTTTCTATCTCTCCAAGTTCTATGCGATGACCCATATATTTGATTTGATGATCTATCCGTCCATAACATAAAAGTTCGCCAAATTCATTATAAGCTACCACATCACCTGTTTTATAAAGCAAGTCTAGGTAATTATCATGCAAAGGATTTTGCATAAAAGCTTGCTTTGTTTTTTCTTTATCATTGTAATAGCCTAAAGAAAGACAAGTTCCTCTTACATAAAGCTCGCCTTTAACTCCCACTTGACTTGAAGTAATTAAATTTAAATTCTCATCAAAGACTAAAAGTTGGGTATTTTTACATGCTTTTCCTATAGGCAAAAGCTCATCATCGCTAAATTGCCTATCAACTATGTAAAAAGAGCATACATCGGTAATTTCAGTAGGTCCGTAAAGATTAGCAAATAAAGCACTAGGAAGGTATTTGCGCCAAATGTTGAGTTGTTTATTTGGCATGATTTCGCCACAAAAAAGAATTTTGTTTAAATGCCTTAGTGTAAAGGCTTCAAGCGCATTAGTATTAGCAAAATAAATCAGCACTGAAGGTACCCAAAAAATTGTTGTTATTTTTTCTTGTTCTAGATACTCCAAAATTTTATTTGGAAAAGCAAAAAGATGATTAGGCAGTATATGAAGCGTAGCTCCCATTTTAACAGAGCTAAATATATCTAATATGCTATTATCAAAGTAAAATGGCGCTTGATTAGCAAGTATATCTTCATGGCTTAGCTTAAAAGTTTCACATACCCAAAAAGTATAATCAATCACACTTTTATGGCTTATGCTTACTCCTTTTGGAGTTCCTGTGCTTCCGCTTGTAAAAAAGACATAAAGTAAATTAGTATCTATGTGATCGTTTAAAGCTTTTTCTAAAGCATTTTCATTTATATCAAAGCTTTCAAAATCTTCTGTAAAAATGGTATCAAGACTAAAATCTAAATTTAATTTTTTAGAAGTAATTAAAAACTTTGGTTTTAAAACTTCTATGACTTTTTCTACACGCTCTTTAGGGCTTTTTTCATCTAAAAGTGTATAAAAATTTCCACTTTTTGCTACACCAAAAAAAGAAAGCAGACAATCAATCCCTTTAGGAAGTATGATTAATACAGGATCTTGTGTATTTTTAGTAGGAAGTTTAGAAAGAATTTTACTTGCTATTTTTTTACTTAAATCATCAAATTCTTTATAGCTTATACTTCTACCATTAAACTCAACAAAAGCATTTTTACTTCCAAATTTAGCAACACTCTCTTGTAAAAAATCATTGATATGAGTTGTCATGAGCTTCCTTGATTTTTTTAGTTATAATAGCATATAAATTATAATATCAAGAAAGAAAAATATGCTCATAAATCAAACTTATTTTATAGACTCTTGTGATGATGTAGAATTAAATATAAAAAGAGAAAGTAAATTAGAATATAGAATTACTTATGATAATAGTAAGCAAATGAAAGCTATTGTTTTTATCATAGGTGGGTATGGAGCTAATGCAAATATACATTTTCTAGAAAGTTATAGAAATTTTATAGCTAAAAAATTTGATGCAGTAGCTGTAAATGTATTTTATCATTGTTTTTGCCAAAGAGTTTCTGATGTGGATAAATATAGCGCTGAAATGACTTTTTTATTAGACGATATAAGAACATTTGAAAAGGCTTTCAGGGATTTTGAAATAGAATTTGAAGTGCTAGATAATACAAAAAATATAGAAAAATATTATCAAATTCTTGATCAAAAAATGAGTATATTAAAAGAACAAGGAATTTTAAATCAAGACTATAAGGTTGAGTTATCTGTGACTTTTATCCCACCTAACAATGAGTATAATAATTTTGCCATTATGCCTGCTATCGATCATATCAATGCCTTAAAAGATATAATGAAAAATTATCCTCAATTTAAATCTTTACCTAAAATTTACGGGGGAGGGTCATACGGTGGCTTAGTGGCATTAATGTGTGCTAAAATAGCTCCTTGGTATGTAGATGGAGTAATAGATAATTCAGGTGCTGCATTGCCTCCGTTAAGATATATCATAGGAAGGGATTTAAATAAAGGTGATGCTATTTTAAACGAAGATGAGTTAAATAGTAAAGTTCATTGTTATGTGGAAACTTATTGGACACGCAAAAACCCAAACTCACCTTATTATTTTGCTGATGAAAATTATTTAATAAGAGCTTTACTTAATAAAGATCACTTGATTTTACAAGCTCAAAAGAATAAAAATATCATTTATACAAGTTATCATAGCGCTAAAGATGACTTAACTCCAGCTGATCATAAAATTTCTATGATAGAAATTTTAAAAGCCTTAAACTATGAAGTAGATTTTCATCTAATAGATGAAAAAGATATAGATGGCAAATTTATTAAAAATTTAACTCATGGGTGTGGAATTCCTGATAAGGCATTATTTAATAAAGAATTACCTATTATGCTTGAAAAACTAAAAGATAAAACATTTAGTATGAAAAAAGATAGTATATCTTATCCTTGTAAAAATAAAGTTTTTACCTTTAAAGATGAAAATGATAAATTTGTTTTAGAGATTGTTTGATAAAATATATCTAAAACTAGCAAAGGCTTTTTAAATGTTAAAAAATCAAACTTATTTCATAGACTCTTGTGATGATGTAGAATTAAATATAAAAAGAGAAAGTAAATTAGAATTTAAATTAACTTATGATGATAGCAAAGAAATAGAGGCGATTGTTTGTGTTATAAATGGTATTGGTAGTGATATAAAAAGCATTTATTATATAAGTGATTATTGTGCTAGAAATTACAATGTAGCAGTTTTGAGTGTAAATTATCATGGTATAGGTAATCGTCCTCAAACTGGAGCAACATATTATTTAGATGATATCGACAAGCTTATTTTAGACACTAGTTTAAAAGCTATAAGTATTATTCCACCTTTTAATATTAATCATATTGATACTTTTGAAAAAATTAATCATTATTTAGAATATATAGATAATCAAATTTCTATTTTAAAATTAAAATGGATATTAGATGTTTCGTATATTTTAAAATTAAGTATAACTCTTCAACCTACCAAAAATGAATATCAAAATTTTGGCATCATGCAAGCAACAGATATACTAAATGCTCTTTTATATATTAGAAAAAATTCTCCTTTTAGAGCTATGGGGGGGGGTATAAAGCATATTTTAGTCGGATCATCCCATGGAGGATATTTAGCAAATTTATGTGCAAAGTTAGCTCCTTGGCTTGTTGATGTTGTAATAGATAATTCTTCTCATGTTAGTCTTACTAATTTATGGAGAGTTATAGGTTTTGGAAAAGAAGTTGATTATACTAAATATTATAATTTTTTAACACCAAATACCTTTAATCATATAAAACTTTACGGTTA
>NZ_JAKMSO010000019.1:0-5909 GCF_025772685.1 Campylobacter sp. CNRCH_2015_1657
TCCCAAATTTAATAAAACTTTAAGCTTTTACTGCTATAATTTCATTTCCTTTTCAAATAAAAGGGACTTAAAAAACTTAAGATTTTTATCTTAATTTTTAATATTTGTTCTTTAAATTATTAATATTGTTAATCAAATCTTATAGTCAATCTTTGAAATCTAAATAAGTGATCGATTGAGCCAGAGATTTACCTTAATAATGTAAATCTATCAATTAATAATTAAAGATTATTTTATTAATCTTTAAAATACTTTTTCTTTGAAGAAAAAGATTAAACTATCTATATTTTTTATGGAGAGTTTGATCCTGGCTCAGAGTGAACGCTGGCGGCGTGCCTAATACATGCAAGTCGAACGATGAAGCTTTTAGCTTGCTAGAAGTGGATTAGTGGCGCACGGGTGAGTAAGGTATAGTTAATCTGCCCTACACAAGAGGACAACAGTTGGAAACGACTGCTAATACTCTATACTCCTGCTTAACACAAGTTGAGTAGGGAAAGTTTTTCGGTGTAGGATGAGACTATATAGTATCAGCTAGTTGGTGAGGTAATGGCTCACCAAGGCTATGACGCTTAACTGGTCTGAGAGGATGATCAGTCACACTGGAACTGAGACACGGTCCAGACTCCTACGGGAGGCAGCAGTAGGGAATATTGCGCAATGGGGGAAACCCTGACGCAGCAACGCCGCGTGGAGGATGACACTTTTCGGAGCGTAAACTCCTTTTCTTAGGGAAGAATTCTGACGGTACCTAAGGAATAAGCACCGGCTAACTCCGTGCCAGCAGCCGCGGTAATACGGAGGGTGCAAGCGTTACTCGGAATCACTGGGCGTAAAGGGCGCGTAGGCGGATTATCAAGTCTCTTGTGAAATCCAACGGCTTAACCGTTGAACTGCTTGGGAAACTGGTAGTCTAGAGTGAGGGAGAGGCAGATGGAATTGGTGGTGTAGGGGTAAAATCCGTAGATATCACCAAGAATACCCATTGCGAAGGCGATCTGCTGGAACTTAACTGACGCTAAGGCGCGAAAGCGTGGGGAGCAAACAGGATTAGATACCCTGGTAGTCCACGCCCTAAACGATGTACACTAGTTGTTGGGGTGCTAGTCATCTCAGTAATGCAGCTAACGCATTAAGTGTACCGCCTGGGGAGTACGGTCGCAAGATTAAAACTCAAAGGAATAGACGGGGACCCGCACAAGCGGTGGAGCATGTGGTTTAATTCGAAGATACGCGAAGAACCTTACCTGGGCTTGATATCCTAAGAACCTCTTAGAGATAAGAGGGTGCTAGCTTGCTAGAACTTAGAGACAGGTGCTGCACGGCTGTCGTCAGCTCGTGTCGTGAGATGTTGGGTTAAGTCCCGCAACGAGCGCAACCCACGTATTTAGTTGCTAACGGTTCGGCCGAGCACTCTAAATAGACTGCCTTCGTAAGGAGGAGGAAGGTGTGGACGACGTCAAGTCATCATGGCCCTTATGCCCAGGGCGACACACGTGCTACAATGGCATATACAATGAGACGCAATACCGCGAGGTGGAGCAAATCTATAAAATATGTCCCAGTTCGGATTGTTCTCTGCAACTCGAGAGCATGAAGCCGGAATCGCTAGTAATCGTAGATCAGCCATGCTACGGTGAATACGTTCCCGGGTCTTGTACTCACCGCCCGTCACACCATGGGAGTTGATTTCACTCGAAGCCGGAATACTAAACTAGTTACCGTCCACAGTGGAATCAGCGACTGGGGTGAAGTCGTAACAAGGTAACCGTAGGAGAACCTGCGGTTGGATCACCTCCTTTCTAGAGTACAAACTGATAAGTCTCACAACTATCAGTTCATATATAGACTCAATCATCCTTGTTTAGATTTCAAAGATTGATGAAAAGCTAATTTTGGGGAATTAGCTCAGCTGGGAGAGCGCCTGCTTTGCACGCAGGAGGTCAGCGGTTCGATCCCGCTATTCTCCACCATTTATTAAGGGCCTATAGCTCAGCTGGTTAGAGTGCACCCCTGATAAGGGTGAGGTCACAAGTTCAAGTCTTGTTAGGCCCACCATAAAAAAGATTTGTTTATCAATCATATAATAAAGTTTTAAAACTTAAAGCAAGTATATAGCTAATAATAAAGCAATAAGTAAAGTAAAATACTTTATTACTTATGTTTTTAAATTATTTAAACTCTTTATATATACTTCCTTTAGGTTTTAAGACCTAAGCTAAATAAATAATAGAATATTTTATATATTAGATTAATTATTTAATGTTATTTGAATTATCATTGTTAAGAGTCACAAGCAAGTTTTAATAAAAACAATTTTACAGGACTTGTTAAAGGATAAAACCTAACTATCTTTTCTTTAGCTTTTAGTTAAAGACAAGTTTTAAACTCACAGCTTAGTTAGACTAATTTATTTAGTTTTATTAAGTGTTTAAATGCTTTCCGTCTTAAGATAGTAAAGTCTTATCATAAAAACTTTAACAAGGAAGTGATGCGTTTTAGAATGAATTTAAAAGGTAAGCTATTAAGAGCGAATGGTGGATGCCTTGGCTGGTAAAGGCGATGAAGGACGTACTAGACTGCGATAAGCTACGGGGAGCTGTCAAGAAGCTTTGATCCGTAGATTTCCGAATGGGGCAACCCAGTATATAGAGATATATACTACCATAATGGAGCGAACGTAGGGAATTGAAACATCTTAGTACCTACAGGAAAAGAAATCAATAGAGATTGCGTCAGTAGCGGCGAGCGAAAGCGCAAGAGGGCAAACCCAGTGCTTGCACTGGGGGTTGTAGGACTGCAATGTGCAATAGGTAAGGTTAGTAGAACACTCTGGAAAGTGTAGCCATAGAGGGTGATAGTCCCGTATACGAAAACCAAACCTTAGCTAGCAGTATCCTGAGTAGGGCGGGACACGAGGAATCCTGTCTGAAGCTGGGTCGACCACGATCCAACCCTAAATACTACTACCAGACCGATAGTGCACAAGTACCGTGAGGGAAAGGTGAAAAGAACTGAGGTGATCAGAGTGAAATAGAACCTGAAACCATTTGCTTACAATCATTCAGAGCACTATGTAGCAATACAGTGTGATGGACTGCCTTTTGCATAATGAGCCTGCGAGTTGTGGTGTCTGGCAAGGTTAAGCACACGCGAAGCCGTAGCGAAAGCGAGTCTGAATAGGGCGCTTAAGTCAGATGCTGCAGACCCGAAACGAAGTGATCTATCCATGAGCAAGTTGAAGCTAGTGTAAGAACTAGTGGAGGACTGAACCGATAGGCGTTGAAAAGCCCCCGGATGACTTGTGGATAGGGGTGAAAGGCCAATCAAACTTCGTGATAGCTGGTTCTCTCCGAAATATATTTAGGTATAGCGTTGTGTCGTAGTATAAGGGGGTAGAGCACTGAATGGGCTAGGGCATACACCAATGTACCAAACCCTATCAAACTCCGAATACCTTATATGTAATCACAGCAGTCAGGCGGCGAGTGATAAAATCCGTCGTCAAGAGGGAAACAACCCAGACTACCAGCTAAGGTCCCTAAATCTTACTTAAGTGGAAAACGATGTGAAGTTACTTAAACAACCAGGAGGTTGGCTTAGAAGCAGCCATCCTTTAAAGAAAGCGTAATAGCTCACTGGTCTAGTGATTTTGCGCGGAAAATATAACGGGGCTAAAGTAAGTACCGAAGCTGTAGACTTGATTTTATCAAGTGGTAGGAGAGCGTTCTATTTGCGCCGAAGGTATACCGGTAAGGAGTGCTGGAGCGAATAGAAGTGAGCATGCAGGCATGAGTAGCGATAATTAATGTGAGAATCATTAACGCCGTAAACCCAAGGTTTCCTACGCGATGCTCGTCATCGTAGGGTTAGTCGGGTCCTAAGTCGAGTCCGAAAGGGGTAGACGATGGCAAATTGGTTAATATTCCAATACCAACATTAGTGTGCGATGGAAGGACGCTTAGGGCTAAGCAAGCTAGCGGATGGAAGTGCTAGTCTAAGGTCGTAGGAGGTTATATAGGCAAATCCGTATAACAATACTCCGAGAACTGAAAGGCTCTTCAAAGTCTTCGGACAGCGAGGAGAATTGCTGATGCCGTCGAGCCAAGAAAAGTTTCTAAGTTTAGCTAATGTTGCCCGTACCGTAAACCGACACAGGTGGGTGGGATGAGTATTCTAAGGCGCGTGGAAGAACTCTCTTTAAGGAACTCTGCAAAATAGCACCGTATCTTCGGTATAAGGTGTGGTTCGCTTCGTATTAGGATTTACTCCGAAAGCGAAGAAACTTACAACAAAGAGTCCCTCCCGACTGTTTACCAAAAACACAGCACTCTGCTAACTCGTAAGAGGATGTATAGGGTGTGACGCCTGCCCGGTGCTCGAAGGTTAATTGATGGGGTTAGCATTAGCGAAGCTCTTGATCGAAGCCCGAGTAAACGGCGGCCGTAACTATAACGGTCCTAAGGTAGCGAAATTCCTTGTCGGTTAAATACCGACCTGCATGAATGGCGTAACGAGATGGGAGCTGTCTCAAAGAGGGATCCAGTGAAATTGTAGTGGAGGTGAAAATTCCTCCTACCCGCGGCAAGACGGAAAGACCCCGTGGACCTTTACTACAGCTTGACACTGCTATTTGGATAAGAATGTGCAGGATAGGTGGGAGGCTTTGAGTATATGACGCCAGTTGTATATGAGCCGTTGTTGAGATACCACTCTTTCTTATTTGGGTAGCTAACCAGCTTGAGTTATCCTCAAGTGGGACAATGTCTGGTGGGTAGTTTGACTGGGGCGGTCGCCTCCCAAATAATAACGGAGGCTTACAAAGGTTGGCTCAGAACGGTTGGAAATCGTTCGTAGAGTATAAAGGTATAAGCCAGCTTAACTGCAAGACATACAAGTCAAGCAGAGACGAAAGTCGGTCTTAGTGATCCGGTGGTTCTGTGTGGAAGGGCCATCGCTCAAAGGATAAAAGGTACCCCGGGGATAACAGGCTGATCTCCCCCAAGAGCTCACATCGACGGGGAGGTTTGGCACCTCGATGTCGGCTCATCGCATCCTGGGGCTGGAGCAGGTCCCAAGGGTATGGCTGTTCGCCATTTAAAGCGGTACGCGAGCTGGGTTCAGAACGTCGTGAGACAGTTCGGTCCCTATCTGCCGTGGGCGTAAGAAGATTGAAGAGATTTGACCCTAGTACGAGAGGACCGGGTTGAACAAACCACTGGTGTAGCTGTTGTTCTGCCAAGAGCATCGCAGCGTAGCTAAGTTTGGAACGGATAAACGCTGAAAGCATCTAAGCGTGAAGCCAACTCTAAGATGAATCTTCTCTAAGCTCTCTAGAAGACTACTAGTTTGATAGGCTGGGTGTGTAATGGATGAAAGTCCTTTAGCTGACCAGTACTAATAGAGCGTTTGGCTTATCTTATTTAAGCATCACTTCCTTGTTAAGGTTTTTAATAAAGCTTTGAGTGTTTTTATATGAAATATTTATATAAAAATTACATTCTTAAGTTTATAAAATCTTATAAGTAAAGTTTATATTAGAACTTGCTCTTAACATTGTTTTTTAAGTATTCTAAAATGAAACAATAAAGTATTTAGTTCAATAAAACATCTAAATATAAGAATAAGATGAAAGTTAAAATAAAAATGATTTTTATGTTTAAATCTTATTGATTGTTTTTATTATGCTATATTAAATAGAATATTTAAATAACAATGTCCGTGATTATACAGATGTGGAGACGCCTTGCTCCATCCCGAACCAAGAAGCTAAGCACATCGTGGGTGATGATACTACGCCTTACTGGCAGGGGGAAAGTAGCTCATTGCGGACTTGTTAATTCTTATTATTCTTACTTTATATACAATCCTATAGTTATTTTTATTGTTAATTATTTTAGTTATTTTAG